>CAZVHD010000067.1:0-7700 GCA_964626765.1 uncultured Christensenella sp. | reverse complement strand
GAACCTGTTTTGAACGAAGTTTTGAAAGATAGTGACAATCTGGAAATTTGTTTTGAGGACATTAGAAAAATATCCGACGAGGCTCTTATTGAAAAAACAGGACAGGATTTTATGGTAGTAGCAAATCTGCCATATTACATTACCACGCCGTTAGTTATGAGATTTGTTGAAAGCGATATCTTAAGAGTTAAGAGCCTGACCTTCATGGTGCAAAAAGAAGTTGCCAAAAGGATGACAGCAAAGGAAGGAACACCTGATTATGGAGCCATAACTCTTGCGATAAAGCTGAGAGGGGACGCCAAAATAACAAGAGTAATAGGCAGAAAATCCTTCTTTCCCATTCCCAAAGTTGACTCAGCTGTAACTCATATAGAAATGACATATCAATATGATTTGTCAAAAGACAAAACAGTTTTGAAACTGATAAAGTCAGCGTTTGCAATGAGAAGAAAAACATTATTGAACAATATTGTAAGCAGTATGGGTTTAACAAGGAGTCAAGCTCTGAATGCTTTGAAAAAAATTGGACTGGATGAAAGGATTAGAGGAGAGAAGTTATCCTTGGAAAAATTTTTAGCCCTTGCAGGCATAATAAAAGAATCCTAATACCTAAAACGGATGCTTTATCAATTTGTTTTCTATTAAAAAAAATTACAGTAAAATCAGTTTAACTTATTTTATAAAAATACATGTTGCAAAAAAAATCTGTATATAATATAATAGTAATAGGTAGTTATGAGATCAACCAAAAAAATTATGTTAGGGGATTGAGGTGTCGGATTATGTATAAAAGTATAAATTGGAAAAGAAAAAAAAGCAAAACCTATCCATTGTTTTTCATTTCGACGATGATTATTATCGTTATTATGGCAATGACATTTGCGGCTTTGGATATTTTTGTGGCAGATGAAGATTCCCATGTTGCCTCTGCATATAGTAGTGGAGGCACTATTAAAGACAATGTTTATCTTGGCGGCACTAGGCTTAAGAGTAAATATAAGTATACAAAAACATTCGGCTTATCCGGTGTTGATGGCAAATTATACAGAAACGGAGCATTGAATGTGCAGTATAAGTGCGTATGGAACTCTCATGGCGCGTATAAAGATTTTGGTGAATTTTGGTTGAGTGCAGAGGGAATCTCAAAATCTCATAAGCATGATAACAGAACAGGCAGCGAAACAAGATACCTTAGTTCCAATAGTCCCAATAAGGGAGGAACCGCGGAAAATTTCACTATATCTTATAGTGTTGAAGCTAGAGAAGAGTGGACAGGATTCCCTCCCTTTCGAGGTTCTGTTGACACTTCAGTGAGTTTATATACAACAATAAAAGCCCGTGCAGACACTACTGCGCCCGAAGTAAAAAATATTAGAATTGCTGATAAAAATACTTATACTACATCAAAACTTATTACTTTTGATGTTCAAGATAATCTTGCCGGAGTCAATCCTGATTCTATAAAGATTAATGGAAGATCTCCCACAAACCGAGGCACAGAAAAAGGACGAAAGGTAGAAAACGTTACTTATAATCTTGGTAAAGGCGGTGATAATAACCTTAGTATTACTTATGAAGATTATTTTGGTAATGATGACGAGTATGTGGATACAATAGATAAAATTGATGTTGTCGGACCTGAAACAGGAGCCATTGAAGCGGGTTCCACTGAATGGACAAATAAAGATGTGGAGCTGACCGCAACGGCAAGAGATTTGGATTCAGGCATAAAAAAATTTAAATTGGGAGATAAGACCAAGACATACGATACCCCAGGAGAGGATTCATGGATATCTATTGACACAGAAGTCTCTTCCAATGGAACATACACCGGTTATGTTGAAGATTTTGTAGGATATTCAGAAGAATTTGACGACTTTGAAGTTTGGTGGATAGATAAAGACAAACCTAAAATTGAAAATTTATATTTTGATGAGGCATGGGTAGATACCGATGTCACCTTATATATTGAAGCTATGGATGCTTTAAGCGGGATTGACAAAGTTACGGTGTCCTATAAATTAGGTGGCGTTACTTTTGAAGATGAAGCTGAAGATTATAGTAGTGGAGGATTCACGCATAGGTTTATTATGCCCAGAGGGCTAACAAGGACAGAATACTCCGTAAGAGTGTATGATAATGCCGGAAATGTAAGCGATGTAGGCGATGATGAAAAAGTAACACCTAACATTGACATAACTTCTCCCTCCATATATACCCCAAGCCTTGTAGGAGAGAAAAAGAATGGAGAAACCATAAATGCAAGCGTTGATTATTCCTATTCAGATATTTCGGTAATAGTTCAATTTGCAGACAGCGGTGGTAGCGGGCTCAAAGAAATTGAACTCAATGGAGTCAATTATACTGTATCCGGATCGGAACAAGAATTTTCTAATATCATAACAAAAAATACAATAGAACAGCAGGAATATACAATATATTTATGGGACAATGCCAATAATCTTACTACTCGTGTAATAACGCCCCTGAAAGATGACACGACCCCTGAGGTAAGGGCCATAGGAGAAAATAACTGGAGTAGCTCATCGCAATCAGTTCAAACTGAGTTTTGGATAGGGCTTAGTGGCGGAATTCTAGAGATGAAAAGAACATATCTTGGGGGCGAGTTAGGAGATAAAATACTACATGACAAAGATGACAGTTTTGCTACATTTAGTAAAGGTACAAATTTCTATGACGAATCTAACAATCCCATTTATCAAATCCGTACCCATGATGTTAATACTGAAGGCGAAGAGTTTTATCACTTTAAATTGACAAGCGGAGCGGGTGTCAGCACAGCTTGGATTGGGCTTGACAATGAAGAGGAAGAAACTAAATTTTATAATGAGGGAGTGAATTCTTATATAGAAAGCACAGGGGCAAGAACAAGAATTGACAGAACGGCTCCAAAAATCACTCTTTATAAATATGAAACCGACAGGGGAGAAGTGGAATATGGAGATTTCACAGGAGAAAACTGGCTGAGAGATTCTGTCACCGCCTATTATATCGTAAATGACGGTATAGAGGTGGGCGACGAAAGAACAGACGGTCTTAACAGTTCAGGGCTCGGACTGGCAACATACATTAAAGGAGAGGAAGATCCGGAGACTGTTGAAGCTTATCCACAGACCGGTATTGCCAATAAAAGGTATGACAACAATCCCTCATTAAGGTTGTTTAACATAGAATTTAGCAACTCAGATTTGGTATATGAGGGAGGGGATGTTGAAATACCTGAGTATACTATTTATATTGAGGACTCGCTTGGTAACACAAGCGAACAAATTGTCGTTGCTCCTCAAATAGATGATATATATTATATGCCCGGATTTTTAGATATCTATTCGGTAAATGAAAGAATAGACAGTGAAACTGTTGAGGAATATGATTATTCAACCGCTCAAAATTGGACAAACAACAAAATTGAGTTTTCCATAAATAAGACTTTTGGAATGAGCGGAGCATATTTGTGTTATTATATCGACGAGACCAAATCAACAACATTCCCCAACATAAGCGATGAGCAATGGGTGGAAGAACACGCCACAAGCTCAACTCCGGTATGGTCACTTAATCAAACCATAGAAATTCCCAAAAGAAGTTATGACGCAACAGTCTTTTTCGCATTGTTTAGCGGAGCAAAAGATAAAAATGGTGGAAGACAAAGAATACGATTAGGGGCAGGAGTTTCAAACTATTTCATTGCTATCGATAATGATAATCCGACAATTGAAGGTTACAGATTCGAGGATGAAAACCAAAGAGAGCTTTCTGAAAGTGACTGGTCGCCTTCTGATGTCAATCTTTATGTTGACACAGCTGATATCGCTAGTTATGGGTCAGAGGGTTCGGGTGTCGGAGAGGTTGTCAGCGCCATAACAGGTTCTGTTATTATTTCAAAGGTCACTATTGAAGCAGGTGGCGAGCAGCGGGAATTTGATGTCAGTATTAATGTCAACTTTGATACAGATATCAATATGGATATATACGATTATAATGTATGGGTCAAAGAAAATCTTCTTAGCAGCATCGGAGTTCAATTGCTAGAAGAAGAGTCCTTTTATGATGCAGCAAAAAATGCTTTAAACAATCAGCTAATGGACTATCAAGATATTATATTCTTCACAGGCGGAGGGAGTTATTCGATTGAGGATGCCGATATTGGCTCTGTTAATTTGGGAGAAATAAGCATAGAAGCAATAGACAATGTAGGACTTAGAACGCCGTCCCCCACAACTACTTTCATTCCAAGAATTGATTTGGTAAAACCTGTTTTGAATGTTACCTCATCCAATTATGAAAATAAGAAAGGCGGATTTGACGAATTTGATAACTTTGATGAAGCAATCCCAGAAGATAAGCAAATTAGAATTGATGCCTCTTCATTAGGCAATCGAGTAGCCTCGGGCGCTACAATGTATCTCTTGAAACGGAGTGTTGAAGATTATCAGCAAACCAGATTCTCTACCCAAAACCAACAAGGCTATCAATTATTAACTGTTGAGGATATTGTTGATGAAGAAAGCGATTGGAATGATATATGGAGCGTAAACCCCAATCAGGCTTTTCCAAATGTGAGAGTTTATATTGGAACCGAACCGGGTGAGGTTGAACATGTCGGAATAGATTTAGTTATTGTTTCAGACGCGGGGCATATAACACATGTTGATTATGGTACAGTGTTTGTAGACAGACAAAACCCTGAACTTGAAGTCGACCAAATCTTATATACGAGAGAAGACGGAGGCGATGCATCGGGAGTTATATCTGACCAAGACAATCAAGGGGAATGGACCAATTCTTCTCTTAAGATAGAGATGTATGTGACAGACAATGACGGTTCGGGCGTTAGAGAAGATAGCGTATATATCGAGGTAAGTAACGGTAACTTATATCCCACGGAAAAAGATGTGGACGAAAACGGGGAAGGTTACTATGTATTTGAAGGGATCGATACTTATACAAATCATAGGCTTTATTTCCGTGATACTGCAGGAAATGAGGGATATCATGATTTTACTCCGCTTATTGACAGAGAGGAGCCTACCATAAGTCTGTCCGCTGAAGATGAAGACGGAGAGACCTATAACATAAATCCTCTAACAGATGGCGGAGTAGGCTATATCAATAAAGATGTAACCATAACAATCAATTTGCAATTTGGAAAAAGTGGCTTTGAAAGAGGGGACAATTCAAAGGAGAAGGGAGATGAGCTGTATAGTCTTATATATGTAGTGGATGGAGTGGATTTCAACATAAATGAAGAGATGGACGAAAATGATAGTTGGTATAATCCATATGATAATAACACATTTAAGTTTATCAGCCATGACGAGAACGGAGCAACCTATAAGATGGATTTGTCTCATGACCAAGACAGAGTATTTAGTTTTGAGGTTAAAAACGGTATTAAAGATAAAAATGCAATGGATGAACCGTCTACTAGTGGGACGCCTCAACATAGCGGTCAAACCTATGATCCTCAAGTCAAGATAGATCAGACTCCTCCTGAAATCACAATAACAAAGATTGACGGTGACGAAGAGTCAAATGGATGGCAATATAATGATATAGTAGAGAGAATTGAGAAATGGCAACATGAGAATATAACAGTAACTTTTGAATTGTCTGACCCGTTTGCCGGGGTTCGTCATGACAGCGAAGACAGTTCAGATAAAAAATCTGTGGTACTTGTCACAAGAGACACCACCCCGTCAGAAAATGAAATAAGCCGAGATATATTGCCACTTGAGGGCGGCGAATACACCTTTACTATGACAGGATACTACAATTACTATATAGAATTTGAGGACCAAATAGGTAACGAAGGCGGATATGAAACCATAAAACCGCACATAGATTCGCATAAGCCTGATTTTGAAAAAGATTCAGAGGGCAATATAATTTACAGCTTAACAAGCGACGATGAGGATTATGATAGCAGTTGGACAACAAAAGAAATTGAATTTAGTGTGACAACTACTGTTGATGTGAGCGGGCAGAAACTGCAATATCAGAAGAAATCTTTGAATAATTCGGATTGGCCTGATACTTGGATTGATGGAACTGAGGAAGATGAAGATAAATATGTTATAGGCATAATCGATTCGGACACCGACCTGGAACAACAGAGCTGGCAGGTTAAGTATGATAATAACGATGATACTGGTCTTTACAGATTTAGAGTAATCAGCGAAGCCGGTCGTTATAGCATATTTGAAGCAATTGAGATAAAAATAGATACAGACAATCCAACAATAAGCGTTACAGCAAATGACGGTGATTATACTGCCGGAGAATGGACCAGCCAATCTGTAATATTCAATATAGATGTAACAAGAGGTGAAAGCGGCTCAATCGTTGAATTTTCAACTGATTCTGAAAATTGGAGCAGCAAAGGTAGTGGATATAGAGGTAGCTTGACAAACTCAGAGGGAACAAACGCCACGCTTACGGTAAATCAAACTACAAAGGACCCTGTAGAATATTATTTCAGAGTTAGAAGTGTAGCTGGCAAGAAGGCAGAGTATACATTCGGATATGTAAGGATTGACAAAGATCCCCCTAATATTACTAATATCGGCAGCAACATAAGGGCCATAGCTCCTGAAGACATTGTAATCTATTCAGGAACTGAAAAGGTCAATTATCAGGCCTCGTGGGACAAAGGAGAGCCAACCTCTTTAGGAGATTGGACAAACAAGTATGTTATGATAAGACTCGAGTCTAAGATAGGTCCAAGCGAAGGTAGCTTGTATTATAGAAAAGATGGAGGAGATTGGGAGCAGGAAGATATCGAAAACGCTACGGTGAGTACTGAAAACAAAACATCATATATTCTATTTAACGAAAATCAAGATAGCGCCTATGATTTCAAAATCGAATCTACAAGTGGACTAAGCAAAATAATTGAAGTAAGCGCATATCATGGAGATGTCAAGATAGATACCGAAAAACCTTATATGAAAATGACCATATCAGGAGAAAAATCTGTCAAATGGACTGATGATAGCATCGATTTACACAAATGGTATACGACAAAGCCAGTCATAACATTTCATGTAGGAAAATACGAACAAGACGAATTTGTTTATAGCTATCCGGTAAGCGGCGCAACAGTTTACTATTCTTATGAGCAAAATAATGAAGGCGAGGATAGTTGGGTCAAAATAAGTAATCAGCTAGGAGAGCATCCCATACTGACTATTGAGGACAACGCCACTAGCGTTCAAACTTTCAAATTCAAAATAGTTTCCGGAGCCGGACACGAATTTCTAATAGAACAAGAGTATAGCGACCCGGCAAACTATGAAGGAAAAGGACTCTGGACAAAAGGACTTTCTTCAGATAATCCCGGAGAATTCACCATAAAGGTTGATACGCAATGGTATTATGTAAATATTAATCAATGGATTAAGGGATATAAGAATGACGAGGATGAAGTCATATTACCAGGAGTTCAGGAAGATGATATGGCAGAATTAGATGTCAAAATAAACCAAGAGAGTGACCCTGATGCCAAGGTTAGTACAGGGACCTATAGAGTGAAAAAAGGCGATAATATTGAAATCCAATTTATAGAAAACGAATATGACTCAGAAAAGGGATATGGATATCATTTCAAGAGAGTTGAATATACTTCTCAGGAACTGAACGCTGAGGGAACAGCATACATTCAAGCCGATTATGTCCAT
>CAZVHD010000066.1:2047-7711 GCA_964626765.1 uncultured Christensenella sp. | reverse complement strand
AAGCTCCTTTCCGTCTTTTGCCACAAGGTCAAGTTCCCCCATATTTTTATATCCAACATTCTCGTCAATAATCCGATATCCTTTTTCTATAAGAAAATTTTTTGCTATGACCTCGGCTTTGACGCCCTCATAATTTATGTCCACAATTCCCCCTCGATAATTTCCTATCAGCAAAAGAAATTTTTTATAAAGCTTTTTCGGTGTATTGGACATGGCCCATATTTTTTGAGCATTTCTATATGTAATTTTGTTGCATATCCTTTGTGCCTTTCAAATCCATATTCGGGATATATCTCAGCGTATTTACACATAAGCCTGTCTCTCTCCACCTTTGCAAGTATCGAGGCTGCGGCTATTGAGTAGCTTAGAGCGTCTCCTTTTATGATTGATATGCTGGGTATGGGAAAATCACATTTGACCGCATCTATAAGCAATATATCGGGCAATGGAAAAAGCTTGTCCAATACATCTATCATGCCTTTTTTTGTGGCGTTCAGGATGTTTATCTCATCAATAACATCACAGTCAATAGCAATGCTTCCGTACCCTATTGCCCCTGCCATAACCTCGTCATATAGCCTCTCCCTTGTTTTTTCAGTGAGCTTTTTGCTATCGTTGACTTCGGGAATAATATTGTCTATATCCATAATAGCGGCGCCAACCATAACCGGACCCGCTAACGGACCTCTTCCCGCCTCGTCTATGCCGCAAATAAGGTTAATGCCTTTTTGCATAAGTTCTTTTTCATATCTGAGTAAATTCATCATGTTTTTCCAATATAACCTTGCCGAAAGCGTTTTTTCTAAAATCGACTATTACCGCCTTGGCTGTTTTTTCTGTGTCAACCTCTCCGCCTTTCATCATAAAGCCTCTTTTTTTGCCTATTTGTTCAAGATTTTTTATGTTATCATCGCTAAAAGAGTCAATCTTGTATCTGTTTTTTATTTGTTGCGTATAATTTTTCAAAAGGAAATTTATAAGCTCTCCTGCAAGTTCCACAGCGTCCACCACCTCGTCGCTTACGCTCCCTATAAATGCAAGGTTTCTTGCCTTTATCTGGTCCTTAAAGTCAGGATATAGCGTTCCGGGAGTGTCCATAAGCTCAATATATCTGTCAACCGCAACCCATTGTTTGCCTTTGGTAACTCCGGGTCTGTTTCCCGTGATAGTTTTCTTTTTGCTTAATAGACTGTTGATAAGAGTACTCTTTCCGCAATTGGGAATTCCTATCACCATGGCTCTTATGGTTTTTTTCACTCCCTTGTCTTGGTATCTTTTTAGAAAATCACTGTTAATTTCTTTTAATGCCGAAAAAATATCGCTTTTTGCGTTGCCTTTTTGGGTGCTGACTGCTATCACACATTTTTTTGAGCTCTTTTCAAAATAGCTTTTCCAGTTCAGGACTTCTTTTTGGGGCGCTAAATCAGCTTTATTGAGTATATAAAGCGTGGGTTTTGAATTTATGAGTTTATCATATTCCGGATTGATTGAGGACATAGGGGCTCTTGCGTCCAAAACATAAATGACACTTGTTACGAGTTTCATTTGTTCTTGCATGGAACGGAAGGCTTTTGTCATATGTCCAGGGAACCAATGAATATGCATAATCTCTAGTCCTCCAATAAGTCGGGTCTTTTTTCTTTTGTCAATTCAAAGCTCTTTTTCTTTCTCCACTTTTCAATTTCTTTATGATTTCCGCTCAATAAAACATTCGGCACTTCTTTTCCCAAAAATTCTTGCGGTCTTGTATAATGTGGATACTCCAAAAGACCGTTTGAAAAACTTTCTTCGTCGGTAGATACCTCGCTGCCCAAAACACCTTTTATGTAGCGGCTTATGGAATTTATGACGACTATGCATGCGTAGTCTCCCGATGTCAATATATAGTCGCCAATGGAAAGCTCCATGTCTATGTCCATATCAATAACCCTCTGGTCAACTCCCTCGTAACTTCCGTTAATTAACATTATACTCTGTTCTTTGGAGAGTGTCTCAACCAATTTCTGGTTCAGCTTTTGACCTTTGGGGCTGAGGTAGATTCTTTTTGCTTTGTGGTCGGGGTCGGTTTTTGTTATTGCGTCGTGCAATGGCTGAGGGGTCATAACCATTCCAGCTCCTCCCCCAAACGGATAGTCGTCACATTTTTTGTGCTTGTCAATTGAGAAATCCCTTATGTTAAAGACATTTAATTTAATTAAATCCTTCTCAATGGCTTTTCCGATAATACCGCTTTTGAAAACATCGTATATCTCGGGAAAAAGAGTGAGCACATCAATCTTCATAGACCGCCACCTTTTCAAGTTCTTCTAGGTTCAAATAGATTTTCTTACTAGCGATATCTATCTTCTCAATTACATCTCCGGTAAAAGGGAACATAAATGTTTTTTCGCCTTTGATACGATATACATCCGCGCTTCCATATTGCATAATATCAATAAGATTTCCCTTGAATTTATCGCCTACATAGACCTCGCTTCCCAAAAGGTCGCTTATATAATATCTTCCTTCGGGAGGTTTGGGAGCTGATTCTCTTTTTATTTTCAGCTCCTTATTCCTAAGGTTGAAGGCATCTTCAATAGTATCAACACCTTTGAATTTTATCAGGACGGATTTATTAGACACCGTTATTTCGTCTATTTCATATTCCACGCCTTCAATTTCCACAGTCTTTAATTTTGCAAGCTCATAAGGCGAGTCCATAAATGACTGCGCCTTGACGATGCCTTTTATTCCGTGGGGTTTTTGAACTCTGCCGATAATAAGCATAAAAAACTTATCTCTCCTCGATATACACGGTATGGTTTTTGTCCATTTTGACTGAGGCGGCTCTTACTATGGTTCTTATAGCTTTTGAGTTTCTTCCGCCCTTGCCTATGACCTTTGCGATGTGGTCTTTATCCACGAGGACTTTATGCTCTATCTTGTCCTCGTCTTCAATCAATACTATCTCAAAATTTTCCTTATCAACAAATTGTTTAACTAAATATTCAACTAGTTCAGTCATTTTTCTTTTCCTTCTTTTCTATGATTCCTTCTTTGATAAAAAGACCCTTCACTGTTTCTGTGGGTTGAGCGCCCACCTTGAGCCATTTTTCTGCAATTTCCTTGTCTATCTTTAACGCTGCGGGTTCTTTTGTGGGTTCGTAATATCCTATTTGTTCAAGATACTTCCCATCTCTTGCTTTTCTGGAATCTGTCGCAACTATGCGATAGAAAGGTGATTTCTTCGCTCCCATTCTTGTTAATCTGATTTTTACTGCCATTTTTGTCCTCCGATTTTTTATTTTTTTTATATATTAAATGGTAATTTCTTTTTTCCTGACGAAAACATCTTCATCATTTTTCTTGTTTGGTTAAACTGATTTAAGAGTTTGTTTACATCCTGTACAGTGACGCCGCTGCCCTTTGCGACTCTTTTTCTTCTTGAGCCTTTGATTATATCCGGATTGGCTCTTTCTTTTGGGGTCATGGAAAGAATGATTGCTTTTGTCTTTTCTATTTGTTTGTCGTCAACATTCAAGTCCGCTCCTTTGAGCTTTCCTGACAATCCTGGTATCATGTTCATCATTTCCGACATGTTGCCCATTTTTTTCATGCTGGATAGCTGTTCTAAATAATCGGCAAGGTCAAAGCTTCTTTCCTTTATTTTTTTGGCAAGCTTTTTGGCGTCCTCTTCGCTTATTGCATCCTGAGCTTTTTCTATGAGTGTCAATACATCGCCCATGCCCAATATCCTGTTTGCCATTCTGTCAGGATGAAAAGGCTCTATGTCGGTCATCTTTTCGCCCACTCCGGAAAACTTTATGGGTTTGTCCAAAAGGGCTTTTATGGAAAGCGCCGCTCCGCCTCTTGTGTCACCGTCAAGTTTTGTGAGTATAACTCCACTGATATCAAGCATCTGATTGAACTTTGCCGCCACATTAACTGAATCCTGACCAAGCATAGCGTCCACTACTAAGAGAATCTCTGTGGGAGACACCTTTTCTTTAATGTCTTTGAGCTCTGTCATAAGCTCTTCATCAATATGCAGTCTGCCCGCTGTATCAATAATAACAGTATCAAGTCCTTGCTTTTTGGCAAAGGCTATACTTTCTTTTGCAATTTTTACGGGATTTTTTTGCCCCATTTCAAAAACAGGAACTTCGACTTTTTCGCCTACTATTTGGAGCTGCTTTATTGCCGCCGGTCTGTAAATGTCCGCTGCAGCCATTAAAACTTTCTTGCCTTGCTTTTTCAGGTAGTTGGCAAGCTTTCCACACATCGTTGTTTTTCCCGCGCCCTGAAGACCGCACATCATAATAACTGTGGGGGGCTTGTCGCTGACCTCAAGCTTGCTGTGGGTTGAACCCATAAGCCTTACTAATTCTTCATTTACTATTTTGATGACCTGCTGAGAAGGGTTGAGACCTTTGAGAATTTCTTCGCCCGTGGCTCTTTCTGTTACCGCCTTTATGAAACCTTTTGCCACAACAAAGTTGACATCAGCCTCAAGAAGAGCAATTCTGACTTCTCTTAACGCGTTTTTGACTTCAAGTTCGCTCAACGCCCCTTTATTTTTAATTTTGGAAAAGGCGTGATTTATTTTTTCGGTTAAGCTCCCAAACATCTTTACAACTCCTTTACGCTTTCTAATAAGTCCGTCAAGCTCTCTTTTGTTTTTGGCTCTTGCGCATCGTCAATGATTTTTTGAAGATTACTACTTATTGTTTTAACTTTCTTGACAAGACCCAGTTTGTTTTCATACTCCTGAAGCTTTCTTTCTCCTCTCAGTATGACTTCCCTGACTCCCTGCCTTGTTATATTCAATTCTTCGGCTATCTCCGCAAGTGACATATCACAATTATGATACATTCTCATAATCTCAGATTGATGAGAATTTAGAAGTTTGCCATAATAATCAATGAGTATACCTATTTCAATTTTTTTCATACTTTTTAACTGATAGTGTAAATGCTTTTTCATTTACAGTTAATATTTTCGCATACTCTTAGCGCTTTTGTCAAGAATAATCTATAATAAATTTAACAAAAACTCGTAAAGGTTTTTATGTAAATATGTTGACAAGTTTTTATATGCGGGTTATAATTAATGTATAAAATATTAGGATATAAAGGAAAAATATATGAAAAAGAGTTTGTACAGTTTGATATTGATGGATGATGTGGTCAAGGAAATTGACGAATTAGCTCAATACCAAAATACCAACCGTTCAAATCTGGTAAATCAAATTTTGGCGGAGTATGTTTCAATGGTAACTCCGGAAAAAAAGATAAACAATATCTTTAATTATATTTCTGATTTATTAGACAGAGATATATTTGTGTCATTCTTCGAGCCGCATTCTTCAACTTTGTCTTTGAAAAGCTCTTTGAATTATAAATACCGCCCCACTATCAAATATGAAGTGGAACTGTATCGCTCACATGAAAAGACCGTGGGCGAACTGAAGGTTATATTCAGAACTCAAAGCGCGTCTTTGCTTATGGAGCTCAATAGGTTTTTCAAATACTGGGTTCATATGGAGACGGTTTACTTGTCGCACTTTTACCCTGAAGACAACATAACATATACTTTGGAAACGGGCAGGTTTTATAGAACTTTCAAGGTGCCTGCGGGCAAGAAATACTCAACTGAGTCAATTGCTAACGCCATTTCAAATTATAT
>CAZVHD010000066.1:0-2037 GCA_964626765.1 uncultured Christensenella sp. | reverse complement strand
ATTAAAAGGATATCTTACGGGAGTCTATTCGTCAGCCAATGAAATAGAAAAGCGATATGTTGAGTATCTGAACAGCGGTATAGATATCATTTAGGAGGATTTATGAACACACAAAAATTTACCCAAAAATCAATGGAAGCAGTTTCAAAAGCGCAAAATATCGCCATTGAAAACCAAAATATAGAAATAATGCCCGAGCATATTTTGTACGCTCTTCTTGACGATGACAACGGACTAATCCCCTCTTTAATTAAAAAATGCGGAGTGGATAACGAAAAGCTTATTGCTAGAGTTGATGAAAAAATAACAAAATCACCTAGAGTTAGCGGCGCAGGAAGAGAACCCGATAAAATTTATGTAGCGCCCATAACCGACAAGGTATTAACCCATGCTGAAAAACTGGCAAAAAGCTACAAAGACGAATATATCTCTGTTGAGCATATCATGCTTGCTCTCTTTGACAAAGCTGACGATATAGCGGCTCTTTTGAAATCAGAGGGTTTGTCAAAATCAAAATTCATTGAGCAATTAGACAAAATCAAAAAGAATTCAAGAGTAACTTCAGACAACCCCGAAAACACATACGAGGCTTTGAAAAAATATGGAATAGACCTTGTGGAAAGCGCAAGGGACCACAAGCTTGACCCTGTTATCGGCAGAGACAGTGAAATAAGAAATGTTATAAGAATATTGTCAAGAAAAACTAAGAATAATCCTGTGCTTATAGGTGAGCCCGGCGTTGGTAAAACCGCTATTGCCGAAGGTTTGGCTCTCAGAATTGTCAGAGGAGATGTTCCCGAAGGCTTAAAGGATAAGACAATCTTTGCTCTTGATATGGGTTCTCTCATAGCGGGAGCCAAATTTAGAGGAGAGTTTGAGGAAAGATTAAAAGCGGTTTTGAATGAAATCAAGGCGTCAAACGGTCAAATACTTTTGTTTATTGACGAATTACACAACATTGTGGGGGCGGGAAAGTCAGAAGGCGCTATGGACGCAGGCAATCTTCTTAAACCTATGCTTGCTAGGGGTGAGCTGCACTGTATAGGCGCCACTACGCTTGACGAATACAGAAAATATATAGAAAAGGACGCAGCCCTTGAAAGAAGGTTTCAGCCGGTTATGGTAACAGAACCCACAATAGAGGACACAATATCCATATTAAGAGGACTGAAAGAAAGATACGAGATTTTTCACGGTGTGCAAATCCAGGACAGAGCTCTTATATCGGCGGCAACCCTTTCTCACCGCTATATTACCGACAGATTTTTGCCCGACAAGGCAATTGACCTTGTTGACGAAGCATGCGCCATGATAAGAACGGAAATTGATTCGATGCCTTCGGAAATGGACGAGATATCAAGAAAGATAATGCAACTTGAGATTGAGGAAATGGCGCTCAAAAAAGAAAGTGATAATCTCTCCAAAGACCGACTCAAAAAATTGCAAAAAGATTTGGCTGACTTAAGAGATAAATTCAATTCAATGAAATCACAATGGGAAGCTGAGAAAAAAGGCATAAATCAAGTTCAAAACATAAAAATTGCTCTTGACAAGTTGAACGCTGAGATTGAAAATGCCCAAAGGAACTTTGACTATGAAAAGGCGGCAAAACTCCGTTACGGAAAACTGCCTGAACTTCAAAAACAGCTCGAAGAGGCTAAAAAGTCCTCTGATAAGCAGAATATCTCCCTTTTGAGAGATAAGGTTACCGAAGAGGAAATTGCTAAGATTGTATCCAGATGGACGGGAGTTCCCGTAACTAAACTTATGGAAGGCGAGCGTGAAAAGATACTCAAGCTTGGGGATATACTCCACAAAAGAGTTGTGGGTCAAGAAGAGGCGGTCAATAAAGTAACCGACGCTATCATAAGGTCAAGGGCGGGCATTGCAGACCAAAATCGCCCCATAGGTTCATTCATGTTTCTGGGGCCTACGGGAGTGGGCAAAACCGAACTTCCAAAAGCCCTTTCAGAAGCGACATTGGACGACGAAAGACACATGAAAAGAATTGCAATGCCAGAATAAAAGGAAAAATCC
>CAZVHD010000065.1:3373-7833 GCA_964626765.1 uncultured Christensenella sp. | reverse complement strand
ATGGGTTGCGCCTTGTTCGTGAGCTGTGACATAATGTTTGATTTTATCGCTTGCTTTGTAAAGTTCGTCATAGATATTGAGCACAGTCCCGCCGGGATATCCAAAAATTGTGTCGACCCCTTGTTCTTTAAGCACTTCAATAACTATTTGCGCTCCTGTGAGTTTCATTTTTTATCCTCCTTGTTTATAAAAAAACCTACGGTTTTGCCGTAGGTTGTGATTATCTGATATTCATTGCAACACTTTAATCAGCAACTTTAGGCAAAACCTTATCTGTACCACCCACCACGACTAGTACTAGAATGCTAATTATTATGTTAATTAAAGCTGTTGCTAAATACATTTTTTTCCTCTTACTTACAAGATATGTATTATTACATGTACAGTACCACAAAAACATTAATTTTGTCAAGCAACTTTTATTATTTTTTGCAAAAATATGGTTTTTACTCTTTATAACAATTCATTCACAACTGTCATATAGATGTATTAGCGCTTATAAGCAGTTATAAGCAAATTATAAACAAAGGAGAAACACTATGAATTTTAACAGATTTTGCGAATGCAATCCTTGCTTCCCAAATTGTTGCTGTTTATGCCCGTCCGGACCAAGAGGACCAAGAGGCTTCACCGGACCGCAAGGTCCTATGGGTTTGCAAGGTCCAAGAGGACTAAGAGGTTTTCCCGGCTTTCCCGGACCTCCCGGACCAAGAGGCTTCACCGGACCGCAAGGACCAACTGGACCCGAAGGACCCGAAGGACCGACTGGACCGATGGGACCTGAAGGACCCGAAGGACCGACTGGACCGACTGGACCGACTGGACCGACTGGACCGACTGGACCGACTGGACCGACTGGACCTGAAGGCCCGCAAGGAGAACCCGGAGGTATTGAGGCATTTGCTTATTTCTATTCAACTGAAGAGCAAACCGTAGCTAATACTGAAGGGGCGGTCTTTAACTCGCCCTCCACCCTCAGTCCCATTTCTTTTACTTCACCATCCTCTGCCATAACTCTTGAAGAAAACGGATTCTATAAGATTGACTTTCAAGTCACTGCGGAAACAGGCGGCGGAGGCGTATGGGGAATTTCCGTAGGAGGAGCTACCAACCAAGCCAGAACTTTTGTCAATAGAAGCGACAATACTCAAACGATAGGAAGTCTTATCATTGAAGTAGTTGGCGCTCCTACAATTGTGGAACTGGTCAACTTAAGCGGCGAAAGCGTAACCTTAACAAACGGATTGGCAGACAATCTCGGAACCTCAGTCAGCGCGTCCATGACAATTATGAAATTGTCCTAACGATAAAAAGATGCTGTTTTTTTGAAACAGCATCTTACATATTTTTTTACTGTGAAATTTTCTAATAGCTATCCCTGGTGCAAATATAACTCATTTATTTCTTCTAAAGTGTTAATATCATAAGACACTATATATCTGTCACTTATAGTGTAAATATAGTCTCCCACTCTTACGCCTCTTTCAATAAATGATAAATATCTGTCATAATAATTGTTGAATCCTTCATGGGGATTAATTTCATCTTCAAGGTTGGTAAGCGTTCCCCTGTAAATCAATTTCTCCTCATCTTCTGGGTTTTCCAAATCAAACTTAAACATAGCAAGCCCCTGTTCCATTGAGTTGTAATATTGCATATTATTTTCATAGTACCATCTCTCATAACTGAAAGCCACAAGGCCTTTGTCTTTGTCATAAAGCAATGCTTTGGGGTTGTGTAAAATTTCGGCATGACAGCTTCCCTCAATGACATAACTGGCTATGTTTACAGCGGTGCCCGAGGAATTGTCATAAAGCGTAACCTTAAGCCCTGTCCAGACAACGAATTCCCAACCGTTATTAACTTGAAGCTCGCTCATTCTTCCTATTCCAATTGTATAATCGGTGTCCTCAATATAATGGATATAATAGCTCACTCCATCTTCTTTGAGCTCTCCTGTTATAACAGGATTATAAGGGTCGGACAAATCAAATACAAAATAGGGGTCTATCTTATCAAAAGTTATTATAGACGCTTTATCTTCATTAAATCTTGTTGCATATATCATTTCTCCGGGAGCGATATTTTCAACTGAAGAAGCCTCTGAGAGGTCTGATTTTAATACATATAAGTTATTATACAGATTGCTTGCGCTATCCACAGTTGTTGCCACTCTTAAATATCCCTCGTACTCGTCCATTGAGTATCTGTCTTTTACTCTCCCGTCAACTCTTGTATACGCAGTTTGTTCAAGATTGTCAAGGCTGATTTTAACAATTCTTGTTGTAGGACGAGTCTCGTCATTGACTCGCACCCATCCAAAAATATTTTTATCATATGCGATATCTTGGTCATAAGTCGCCACAAAAATATTATCTGAAGACATATAAATCTCTCCGCCAAGTCCCATATACGCTTTCATAAGAGACTCTCCTTCTGGCTCGTCTAAATTTATTTTTCCCAAAATCATATAACCAAAATGTTTTATATCATCATATATATAAAGGTTTTCTTCGGGTATCAACCTTTCTTCATCTCCCATAGCGCTATCAATAATTTCGGGAATTATTCCTTCTTCCTGTCCATTATAAAAGCTATAATTGATTATAAAGTACATATCTCTGTTTTGTAAATCTAACCTTGAAGTATGATAGGCGCCATCCATGGTGATTTGTCTTTGCAGCTCAGGCGAGTTTTTCTCGGAAATATCATAAATTCTGATATCGGTTTTTTTGGTATGCACATAACTGAAGCAGTCTATCATGGGCTCTATATCCCCTCCACCCATTCTAATATTATTCTCATACAGACCGCCTACCATTATTAAAAGGTCATCATTTATATAAAGCTCATAAGGCACATAGTTTTCGAGCTCTATTGATGAGACTATGTCCATTTGACCATTGTCGACTTCGACTATTGCGCAACCTGTGGTATTTAACTTATAGATATATTCTCCATCTGTTTTAACGATATCTCCTTCGTCCATTCCCTCGGTTTGTATATTAGTGGTGGAAAAGTCACTTTCTGCCGCGTCTTCGTCTATTGAGTTCATATCCTCTGATGTCGCCCCTCTAAACATTCCAAACAAACTGTCAATGCTAAAATTATTTTGCTCTTTATTAAATTTCTCAATGGTTTTTTCAATATCCGAATAAGATCTTACGCTTCGGGGCGATACGTCATCATAATTTTGAGGAACATAAATTAAAGTTGAAGTAACAAAGCCAATAACCAAAACTAAGATTGTAACCATAGCAATAGCCAAGGCTTTTCTTTTGATGTATTTCTTGGACGGTTTTATCTGTCTGCCATTAGAAATGGCTCTTTGTCTGATTCTTTCTTTATCTGGCATATTTTCCTCAATAATCTTTTTATAAAAATCATTCTCTTTCATAATAAAAAATCCTCTCTCTTATAGATTTTTCTGAGGCTATCTATTGTACGATAAAGTTTATGCTTTATGTTAGACTCAGAAAGGTTCATAATCCCAGAAATTTGTTTTATTGTTTTATCCATATAATAGTGCAAAACAAATATCTTTTGGATGTCGTGATGGGAAAGAGCTATTTGACGCCATACTTCTTTTGCTGTGTAAGAATTAATATATCTTTTTTCAATATCTTGATATCTTGGGTCTATAATCTCTTTGTCACTCTTGTCCTCTCTTTGCAATGACACTTGCCTGTTAAGTTGGCTTTTTAGCTTATAATAGCGAAAAACCTTAATTTTCGCTATTTTCTTTATTAAGGAGATGGGGCTTTTTACATAGCTCTTTCCTTTTTTATTGATAATACTAAAAAACTCCGCATAAGTATCCTGCAAAATGTCCTCAACATAATTGATGTCGGAGCACCTTGCGACGACATAGGCCATGACTTCATTATAAGTATCATCATAGACCATATTGAAATATGATTCTATAAGCTCTTTCATACCCCTCCTGTTATATAAGTGTCCTCTTTCAAAGAAAAAGTTCCAAAAATAATTTATTCTATAAAAAAATTATAACACATCTGTTAAAATAAAAAAGACCCCTAAATACCATAAGAAAACTTTAGAAGTCTTTTTTTGTCTTATTATTTATTAATACTATAATATATAGAATGAAGAAAAATCTTATTCTATTTCCGTTTTCCAAAGTCCGTGAATGTTGCAATATTCATAAGCTGCGATTGCCTTATCCTCAACTAATGCAAAAGTTGCTTCGGGCTTATTGTCGGGGTTTAATTCCTTTCTTCCGCCTTTTTCACTCTCCAAATATATCCACTGTATAAAGTGTTCTTTTGTCATTGGATGTTGGGCGCTTCCTATCTCAACCTTAATTTTGTCACCGTTCTTTGTTACAACTTGAAGATGCTTTTCATAAGCCGCTTCTGTTGTATTGGCCTCAAGTTCTGTCATTTCCTCGCCGCAACACACCAAAGGTATACCGGCGTCCTCTATCATACCTACTATAT
>CAZVHD010000065.1:0-3273 GCA_964626765.1 uncultured Christensenella sp. | reverse complement strand
TCCTCGCCGCAACACACCAAAGGTATACCGGCGTCCTCTATCATACCTACTATATTTCCGCAAAATATCACATCTGAAAAATTTTATCTTACTCATCTTTGTATATCCTTTTTTTTATTATATCAAAAGGTTTTTTTAATGGCCACCATGCTTATATAACCCTATTAAACCATAAAATCTATTAAATAATAGAAAATAATTATTATTTATACTATAATATGCTATAATAGCATTAAATTATAAACAAAGAGGCATTATGAAAAAACCTGTAAAAATTTTTTTAATATCTGTCGCATGCTTAATATTACTAGCTTTTATAGGCACTTTTGTGACTTATTTATTTATTGCCAATAGCGTAATAAGCGAAATGGCGGACATCAGAGTGGAAAAAGACGACTATACGCTTGATGATTTTGATTTGCAGGGCGATAGGATAACAGTAACCACCGAAGATGATATTGAAATCAATTCTTATGTAATAATAAACCCTGGCGCAAAAGCCAATATATTTTTGCTTCACGGTATGCACGGGATGGACGCCACATCGGTTTTTGACTATGCAAAGTTCCTCTATGATGACGGATATTCCGTTATCTCGGTGGATATGCGAGCGCACGGAAAAAGCGGGGGAGAAAACCTCTCCTTTGGCTATTTGGAAGTTTTGGACATTCTTGCAGTCATAGATTATATAAAAAGCCACGAAGTCATGTCACAAAAGCCCATTGCTCTATACGGTTTATCGATGGGAGCAAGCGCCGCCATAAACACAGCAGCTTATACCCAGGACATCTCCGCAGTGATTGCTGTCAGCCCATTTATGTCAATACAATCCCAAGTTCGTGACTATATGTCAAAAGACAACTCCTCCGATTTGTTTATAAATTCTTTTATGCCCGCCATAAATATGGTTTTGAGAACAAAATTTGACATAAGCCCCAAAAAACAAAGCCCTATTGAGGAGATACGAACCTATGACAATGTTCCTTTGTTTATTATGCACGGTATGTCTGACACGCAAACACTTTATTATCACAGCCAAGAACTCTATGATAACTATAACGGACAAAAGACTCTTTCTCTCATAGAAAATGCCGACCATCTGATTGTAGAAGATGTCCTCTCCCCTCAAGCCATACAATACAGAAACACCATACTTGACTGGCTTAACTCCTTGTTTAACTAAATTAAAGAATATCCTATAAGATAACAAAAAAGGCAACCCAAAGTTTAACTTAAGGTTGCCTTTTTTGATAAATTTGATATTTTAATTTTTGTCTATTTCAACAATTTCTTAAACTCTTTTACTTTATCCTTATTGGCTGTAACATCAATACTAAACTCATCTTCATCCTTGAAAACCACCTTTATGGCTTTACTAAGCAGTTTGATTCCTGTCACAACTTCCGCCACATCCTCTTTTACAAATGTCTTATAACAAACTATCTTGTCTCCGTCCACTTTTAAGAGATAAAAGTCATCTTTGTTTTTTGCTAAAAATTTCATCTTTTTCTTTCCGCTCAATAAGTTTTCCAATACTGCGTTGTAGTGAACTTTGAAATTAAGAAAACCGCCAAGCCATAAATTCTCTTCGTCTGTGAAATCGCTTTTAATCATCAATGATTGTAAGTCCTTGAGCTGCTCTTTTGCGAAACTCAACTCTAAGGGTTGTTTTTTTTCTTCCATAATAATCCTCCTTAAGGAATATATTTTATTAAATTATAATATATGATTATGCAGAAGAAAAGATATTAATTAATTATATTTTATAAAAAGGCAACGCTACCCCTTTTTATCACAGTCTTATTGTCAGGTGTGAGCTTTGTGACATAGTCAGGATGCAGAAGATTTCCTCTCATATGGTCTGTTGCTAAAATTTGAGAACCCAGTTCAATTGACGCTACTCGTCTTTGTTCGGAATAATTAAACTGTTCGTCTAGTCTTGTTCGCAAAATATAGTTTTTATCAATTAACTCTTCTAGGCCTTCTGTAAAAGGTGAATCAGCAAGAATAAAAGATGTGTATTCTTTTTCTTCTTCCTCGGGCTTGGAAAAAATGAACGCTCTTTGAGTTTCAAAGGAAGGGTCTATCTCCTTATAGTATTGTTTGTTTGTCTCATCGCCTATCAATAAAGCAAAGTACACCTTTCCCATGCACTCCGAAAGCTCGGGCCATCCGTCAGTTTCCACAGCCTCCCTCAAAGTGTCATGATCACCTTTTATATCTTTAGGTTTTATTATATTACCTTCTCCAAAAACCTCGCCCAAAAGGTTATCCATATCTTGAATATCCTGTTTTGTGAACTTTTTGAACTTATGGCTAAACGGAGAAAAATTATTTCGTACTTGTAACATAATATTTATGGGGATATGTCCGGGATTAATATCGGACCAAAGCTTTATCTCCTCAAGCGCCATTTTGAAATCGGGTCCGTTAGTGCGCCAGTCCGTCACGGGGTCATGTATCAGCCTTAAATCCTCTCCATACATTACAACATCCAATTCCACCCCTCTTATGCCCATATCAAATTGTTCGCTAAGAAAATCCAAGCCATAATATCCATTTCTTACCTTTTGCCCCCAAAAAAGTTCAAGTGTCTTACTAAATGGCATAAAAGGCATCCTCTTAAAGCTGTTATGGGTTGCTAAAACCTGAATTTCATTTAATTTCAAATTGTTATTATGTATATCAAAATTTACAAAGTCGGACTCATCTACCGAATCAAAGGGATTTTCATAAAGAGCGTCCATTCTATCAACCTGATTGTTATATTCCTCTTTCATATCCTTATTAAATACAATGGCCAATGCGGCGTATCCTATAAGAATTACGCCCAAAACAACACTCAAAACTATTGAAACTATCTTAATTACCTTTTTCATACCATAATAATATCAGCTTTGAGACTTTTGCTCAATACTAAAAAATACTTTTATTTCTTATATAAAATTTTTGTCAACTAACCTATAAAATATATTCTTAAAATATTTCTTGAAGCATCGGCTTTGTTCAAACTAAATCCTAAAGGTGTCTAGTCCCATTTCTTTCAACACCCTTTTATTTACTTACTTTATTCCCATCCTTTGAATCCATCATACGTTTGAAAAGCTAACATGTAAATAGATTTTAACATATCAGGATTCTTACTCTTCAATTCATCAATAACGGTATCAGATTCCGCAGTTTTTACTACATCTTTTTTTATGAGTTTATCTATAGTTAATGGCAATTTCCTACACATAATATAAAACGCATTTTCTATATCTGTTACTATTT
>CAZVHD010000064.1:0-7889 GCA_964626765.1 uncultured Christensenella sp. | reverse complement strand
TTTCTTCTGCTTTTGTATGGAGCTGACAGCGAGAATCGAACTCGCGACCTCAGCATTACGAGTGCTGTGCTCTACCGGCTGAGCTATATCAGCTTGTTTTTACAGAATTATTGTATATAACTTTAGGCGATTTGTCCAGTAATTTAATAAACATTAGATACTTTCTAGGGCTAAAAGATATGATATAATATCATAAAGAGGTGACTTATGACAAATGAAGATATACGCAAGAAGCTCTTTGATGCGGCTGATGAAAAATATAAAAGTTTCTCTGCCAAACTTGTTCCAGGAGAAAACTCTATTATTGGAGTAAGAATGCCCGCTATTCGCAAGATAGCAAAAGAGGTATCCAAAACGAACTATAAGGAATACTTAAAGGCTCCATTCACACTTTATCATGAAGAGTGTTTATTGTATGGCTTGGTGCTAGGCTATATTAAGACTGATATTCAAACTCTATTAAAGGAAATGGATATTTGGCTGGACTGCGTTAACAACTGGGCTGTTTGCGACAGTAGCATAATGAACATGAAAGCATTAGGAAAGCCGGAAAACAGCGATATTGTTTGGAAATATGTTAACGAGAAAATCCGTTTTGATAAAAAACCGTTCACAAAAAGAGCGATGATTGTTGTTTTGTTCAGCTATTATAATAATGATATATATATTGATAGGATTATTAATATTTATAAAAGTATATATGATGAAAATTATTATGTCAAAATGGCGCTTGCCTGGGGATTAAGTGTACTTGCTACAAAGCGCTTTGATAGGGTCTTTCAGCTGTTAAAGAATAAAGAACTCGATAGGTTTATTCATAACAAAACCATCCAAAAATGTATGGAAAGCTTTAGAATTTCCACTGAGCAAAAGCAAAAAATCAAGAAGTTAAAATTATAGTATCGCAGATATAGACGGTAAATCTACTGTTTCAAGTAATAGTTGATAGCCATTAAAAAAGCTGCCTGTGAAAAGAGATATCATAAATATAATAAAAGGTATAATACTCAGTATAACAGATATCAAGGCTCCCTTGCCCGCAGCTTTTGCAGAATTGGGTCTTTCAGTTTGCCAAATTAAATATAGAATAAGTCCTACAACAGGAAAGAAAAACCCTAATGCAGTCCAACCACAGCCTCCGGTATCGTTTGGATTCTCATATGGTCTGTGAGGTTGTTTGTCAAAAACAGGTTCGTGAACTCTTCTTCCACAGTACGGGCATAAATTGGCGTCGCTGGGGATTTCTCTATTGCAAAATTGGCAAGTTTTCATAATTTTCCTCCAAGTTCTTATTCTTATTATATTATGATGGATTTAGAAATTTTTGTCAAAGTAAAATATTTTTAATTTTTATTAAGGTAAATAAAGAGTAAATAATAAGTATTTTATTAATTTGACATATACTATTCAATGGTATAAGCTTATATATCAAAGAGAGAATTTTACAAATGTATAAAGGAGAAAGACATTTTGCATAAGTTACAGGTAAAAAACCTAACAAAAATTTTTGGTACGACTCCAAAAAAAATATTAAAATATGTAGAAGAAGGAAAACCCAAAGAAGAGATATTTCAAGACACGGGTCATAATGTAGGAGTTAGAAAGGCAAGTTTTGAAGTTGAGCAGGGTACAATTTTTGTTGTTATGGGGTTATCCGGAAGTGGAAAATCAACTCTAATAAGATGTCTTAATCGTTTGATTGAGCCCACCGAAGGTGAAATTCTTATTGATGGTAAAAATATATTGACACTCAACACAAAAGAAATGAACGAGATCAAAAGAAAGAAACTGGCTATGGTTTTTCAAAGTTTTGCTTTATTACCCCATAAAACAGTTATAGATAATGTGGCTTTCGGTTTGGAAATTCATGGGATGAAAAAAGAAGAAAGAAGACAAAAAGCTAAAGAGGCTTTGGAGCTTGTCGGTCTAAAAGGTTATGAAGAGTCTATGCCGTCAGAGCTTAGCGGCGGTATGAAGCAAAGGGTTTGACTTGCAAGAGCGCTTGCAGTTAGCCCTGATATTCTTTTAATGGACGAGGCATTTAGCGCATTAGACCCTCTCATAAGAAAACAAATGCAAAATGAACTGCTTGCTTTGCAGGATAAAATGAAAAAGACCATAGTATTCATAACTCATGACCTTGACGAAGCTTTGAATATAGGTGATAAGATAGCTATTATGAAAGACGGTGAAATTGTTCAAATAGGCACAGCCGAAGAAATACTCAGCCGTCCCGCCAATAAATATGTTCGCGACTTTACGGAAAATGTAAATAGGGCGAAGGTTATCACCGCGTCAAGTATTATGCAACAGACGGATGTTATTGTTCAAGCCAAAGAAGGGGTGAGGTCGGCTATGCAAAAGATGAAAAAAGCTTCCATATCCAGTATTTATGTCTTGGACAAGCAAAGACAACTTAAAGGAATTGTCACTATTGACGACGCTCATAATCTGATAAAAGATAAAAAAGATAACCTGGACATAAATGAAATAATAGATACTGATGTAAAAACAGTTTTACCTGACACCCCAATAGAAGAGATTATGCCTCTATTTCAGGAATCCAAATATCCAATAGCGGTTGTGGATGAAAACAAAAAGTTTATGGGAATAATCTTTAAGGCAACTGTCATATCGGGAATGATGGGAGGTGAAGCTGATGAGGCTTGAAATAGGAAAAGTAGTTGAAACTGTTATAGATTGGTTGACAGCTAATTTATCAGGTTTGTTTAATTTTATAAAAACAGTTTTGTCAGGAGTAATTGATGGTTTTGAATGGTTGTTTACAATAATGCCATTTTGGGTGTTTATAATATTATTCACACTCTTGGCGTTAAAGTTGAGCAACTATAAAGTCGCTATTTTTGCGGCGATTGGGATGTTTTTGATATATTTAATGGCGCTTTGGGCTCCTGCAATGGCTACGCTTGCGTTAGTGGGAACAGCTACTTTGGTCGCATTGGTAATAGGCTTGCCTTTAGGTATTCTTATGGCAAAATATAACGGTGTGGATAAAGTCGTAAGACCAATTCTAGACTTTATGCAAACGATGCCTGCTTTTGTGTATCTTATACCGGCTGTATATTTCTTTGGGTTAGGCCCTGTTCCGGGAGCGATAGCCACTATTATTTTCGCTATGCCCCCAATAGTAAGGTTGACAAACCTTGGCATAAGACAGGTTCCCGAAGAAGTTATTGAAGCCTCAAAATCTTTTGGCTCAACATCGGCTCAAATGCTTTTTAAGGTACAGGTACCTTTGGCAACTCCAACGATTCTGGCTGGTCTGAATCAAACTATTATGCTTTCATTGTCTATGGTTGTTATATCGGCTATGATATCCTCGGGCGGTCTTGGAGAAAATGTGCTTTTCGGAATAAACAGAATGCAGATTGGCATAGGTTTTGAAGCCGGACTTGCAGTCGTTATCCTGGCAATGATACTTGACAGAGTCACTCAATCAATAGGAAACAGACAAGAGGTGTTTAGCTTTACAAGATTTTTCAAGAAATTGTATAATCAGTTTTCTAAAAAGAGTGTTAAGACTTTTGAAGAAAACAAAAAGAGCAATTAAGAAAAAAACTAATAATTATAATATATTAATAAATGCTATATATGTAAACTTAATATAAAAAAATTTCAAAGGAGGACTAGAAATGAAAAAAGTTTTAATTTTACTATTTTGTATTGTCATATCTTTAGCAATTTTTGTTGGTTGCACACCAGAAGATGATAATACTATCACATTAAGTTATGTGGATTGGGCGGAAGGTGTTGCTATGACACATCTTGCTGCAGTTATACTCGAAGATGAATTTGACTATGAGGTCAATCTTAATTATGCGCAGGATGTAGGTTTGGTATTTTCATCCTTAGCGAGCGGTGATACCGATGTATTTTTGGATACTTGGCTACCGTTAACCCACGCTACTTATCTTGATGAACATGAGGAGAACATTGAGCAATTGGGTGTAATTTATGAAACAGCCAAAATAGGTTTGGTCGTACCAACTTATATGGATATTGACAGCATAGATGAGCTTAATGACAATGTAGACAATTTCACAGGAGATTATCGTGACATAATTGGTATAGGTTCAGGAGCTGGTATACACGCTACCACAGAAACCGCAATAGATGAATATGACCTTGATTTTGTACAAGCGACAAGCAGTGAAGCCGCTATGATAGCGACTTTGGATTCAGCTTATGAAAATGAGGATTGGGTTGTAATCACAGGCTGGGCTCCACATTGGAAATTTGCTAGCTATGACCTTAAGTTCCTTGACGACCCCGAGGGTGTTTATGGAGCGGAAGAAACAATAGAAGCTTATTCAAGAGCAGGCTTTGAGGCTGATCAACCTGAAATATCAGAGTTCTTTGGCAAATTTGAATTCACAAATGAACAGCTTAGCGATATTATGATAGTATTTGAAGAAGCTGGCGCAAATGCCGATCAGAAAGAAGTAGCAAGACAGTGGTGGCAAGACAATGAGGATGTGGTTAACTCTTGGCTTGAGTAAGTTACCACTAAACACAATTTAACACAACAAAAAAAAGACCAAAGGTTTTTCCTTTGGTCTTTTTGTAAATTTTATTCCAATTAGGAAAGTAATAACTATACACTTATGAATTTTCCCGAACCTTTAACTGCTTTTTTATCAAGAACGCCGTTTTTTAAGACTATTTTTCCGTTTATTATGACAAAATCTATGCCGTCGGGAGAAAGTTCTTTTTGTTCTTTATAATCTAATTTTTCTTTATCAAAAATAGTGATGTCGGCTTTATAGCCTTCCTTGATAAGGCCTCTATCTTTTATGGAATATCTTTTAGCTGTTAATGAAGTCATCTTTTTTATGGTATCTTCAATGGGCTCGGAGTTTTCTCTTGCCATAATAAGAAACTTTACAAAGTTATAATATGCCGCAAAGTTTTGAACACCTTGTTCAGTTATCCACGCATCGGTCATAAAAAGGGAAAGAGGGTGTTTTCTCAATCTGTTTATTATTTCTTCATTTGAATATTTGAACATTAAAACATCAGTTTTCCCGTTTGTTTGTTCTATGACCTTAAGAAAGGCTTTATTATGAGAGGTTTTCCATTCCTTTGCAATCTGAGCAATAGTTTTTCCTTCAATTTCTTTTAGAATACCTCTGGTATTAGAGACCATAACATCATTAAAGCTAAATCCCAAAGTTTTTTTAGTAACAGCCATTTCCAAAGCCAGTCTTAGTTTTGTCAAAGTTTTTTGTCGTTTTTCCTTGGAAAGAGATAAATACCATAGCGGCATAATTACTGTAATAATGGATGCTCCAAAAGTCAAAGCGTAGATATCAAACATAATATCCAAACCTTCGTTATTCGCCTTTTCTATCATATCAATAGCCTCTCCAACACAGTTCCAGGTTTTTTCGCCTACAAAAATAAGATGGGATATTTGTGTTTTGACTCCTGTTTGTTTTGTTATGTCAATAACTTCGTCCAAAGCCCTCAATATATGAGCTTTGCCGCCAATGGGAGGCGTATAGGAAGTTGACACTTTGGATAGAGCTCTTATGTGAAAAGAAAGCACTTTATTATGTTTCTTAACGATTTTTGCTATTCTTAAAAGTTCATCCCTTGGCGCAAACTGACTAGGCTCGTACATAAGCCCCAAGGAAACTCCCGCAGCGCCTTCTTCAAGCGTTTTTTCAATGAGGTTTTCCAATTCCTCAAGCTGTTTTTCATTAAGATTTGAACTGCTCATGGAGTTTAGGCTTATTCTGACTGTGCCATGACCCTGAAGGCTTGCAATATTAATCGGAGATTTTTTATCGACCATATTCGCCCACTCTTTGAAAGAATGCCAGTCCTTTCCATTATTTGTAAAAAGTCCGCCACCTATTTCATTGTTGTAGGGAGTATTTTGTTTGTAGCCAGCTGCTGAAAAACCGCAATTTCCCGTAATCATAGTGGTTACGCCTTGCTTTATAAAAGTCTCAAAATATTTGAGGTTATCGTCCATGGCTGCAAAGAAATCATTATGCGAATGAGCGTCAATAAAGCCGGGAGCGATGCATTTATTTTTGCAGTCTATAATCTCTGCGTTTTCATTATTTATGTTTTTTGAGATTTTAACAATCTTGTCTTTTTCAATGAGTATATCACTCCTGAAAGCTTTTTCTTCTCCGTTAAAAACCAATCCGTTTTTTAATAATATCATAAAATTCCCTCCTAAATGACTTAATTATTTTTTAAGGCCATTATGAGCCATATAAGAACTTCTGGCAAGTGGAGCGCTGACAACATAACTAAACCCTTCTTTCATGGCAAAATCGTAATATTCTTTGAAAATATCAGGGTGGATGTATTCCTTAACTTTGAAATGCTTAAGGCTTGGTTGAAGGTATTGTCCTATTGTGAGCATATCGCAATCAACCTCTCTTAATGTTCTCAATAATTCATAAACCTCGCTCTTTGTCTCTCCAAGTCCCACCATAAAGCCTGTTTTTGAAGGGATATCACTCAGTTGTTTGACTCTTTGAAGAAGCTCTAAAGACCTTTCAAAAATGGCCTGGGGTCTTACACAAGTATAAAGGCGGGGTATTGTTTCCACATTATGGTTTATGATATCGGGTTTGGCGTCTATAACTGTCTTTAATGAATCTATATCTCCTTGAAAATCTGGAATAAGAACCTCTACGGTAGTTTTTGGATTAAATTCTTTTACGCTATTTATTGTATTGGCAAAGTGAACTGCTCCGCCGTCCTTTAGGTCATCTCTTGTAACGGATGTAATAACTGCGTGTTTTATTTCCAGGTCTTTTATTGCCTTTGCTATATTTTCGGGCTCTTTTGGGTCTAAGGGTTGAGGAGGGGCGTTTGTAACATTGCAAAAGGCGCAATTTCTTGAGCAGTTTTTTCCCATAAGCATAAAAGTAGCTGTACTATAGTTGTAACACTCTTTGCGGTTGGGACAGCTGGCTGCTTCACATACGGTATTAAGATTGTATTTTAGCAAGATATCGCCAACATTGTGATATATTTGAGTGGGCTTTATTGAATTATTCAACCAATTAGGTTTTCTAATATAGTTTTCAGTTTTTCTCATAATATTAAGTTTAATATGTCTTCCTTATGGATATTCTTAAAATATAGGTCCAAATCAAAAGAGCTCAAAACATTTTTTATAGAATTAGATTCATATTTTATTCCCTTAAGACGGCTCTGAATGTCATACAAATCTTTTTCGTTGAAGAAGTCTCCATAAAAACTGATATCCTTTATTGTTCCTTTATTGATTTCTATTTGAACTTGTACCAGACCTGCGGGAAATTTCTTTTCTTTTTTTATTGAAAAATCAATTCTGTCCGGAAAGTTCCACTTTCTTTGGCGATATCGGTTAAGGGCTATCTCTTCGCTTCTTATCATATCGGTTTGTGTTAAATCATAAAGAGAAGCGTCTTTGAATATGTTTTTTACTTCATCTATAATAACTTGCCTGAATTCGTCTATAGTCATTGGTATATTGATGTGTTCGGAAATATTGGTGACCCTACTTTTTACAGAGGCAACCGCCTTGCTTTTAAGTTTCAAAAAATTTACGGTGAGCGCGTTTGCAAGGTTTTCCAAATTTACATCAAAAAGTAAAGTTCCATGGTGAAGAAGTCTGTTTTTAAGCTTGCATTGAGCGTTTCCTGAAAACTTTTTTCCATCAATAACAAGGTCGTTTCGGCCTTGGAAGCTTGCGTCAACTCCTAGTTTATGTAGAGCAGATAGAATAGGCTTTGTAAACTTTTTGAAATCAGCAAAATCATCGTCTTTGTTTTTGGAGATGAATGTAAAATTGAAGTTTCCCCAATCGTTATAGACTGTTCCTCCGCCTGTTATTCTTCTGACAACATCTATCTTGT
>CAZVHD010000063.1:0-7907 GCA_964626765.1 uncultured Christensenella sp. | reverse complement strand
GCGACGAGGGAGAGCATGCGGCAATATCATTGAAAAGTTAATGGGATCTGTCTAATTCAGGTTCCTATTCCTTGCGTTTTTTGCCTATTTTGTATCTTTTTTCAACATTTTCAATCTTTCAATATTGACACATTCAAAAATATGGTAAAAAACAAGTGTGTTGGACACGAACCATTAAAAAAAGCGAAAATCCATAAAGTGCCAAAGTTTTCCCTGTGTCAGGGGCTCGAAACTTAATGTTGGAAGTGCTGCCTTCTAAAAAAGGAACTTTTTAGTGCGCTTTGAGTTGTGTGCTTTTTTGAACTTAATTGAAACTGCCTATTATTATTTAAGCTCACAAAAGAGCTCTTACCGGATTGGTTGTGGAACAAGGAACATTACTTATACATTTGCCACATGCTTTTTTAATGTTTTTTATATAAACTTGTTCGTAACACTTTTTCTTATTGCAATAGTAAAAATTATTAGATTTATAAAATGAATCATTTACACATCTGGAAACGCATTGTAAGCATTTTTTGTTATACTTGTATATACAGTACTCGTATTGAGGTCTAGGGCTAGGGTCTATATCAATATTCGTTACAACCCCACCTAGTCTACCCGCAGAGCCTTGGTTTGTGATAAGCATATTATTTATTCCAAATGTTCCTAAACCAGCAATATAAGCCACATGTCTATGTGACCAATCACTAATTAATTTTTTACTGTCAAAATTATTGGCATGTACAGGTCTGAATTTTATGGTTGCAGTTTGAAATCTTTTTTGTAAGTCGTTACATAGTTTGATAATTAATTCATCTGTGAGTTGAGTTGCTCTATGCCAACTATCTGAAGGTTCTATTTCTCCTTCTTTAGCATTCTTCTTTATTATTGATTTATCAAAAGGTACAAAAAAAGAAATCACTGCCTTTGCGTCATATAAAATATCAGTTGGTAAATAATGAGAGGGACTGACTATTGTTTTTAATTCTTTAAACAGTTGGTCACCGGAAAAGGCATACCCGACTACAGGCTCCCTCCATATGTAATTTTTTATCTTTTTAGTTTTCATCAATGTATTTTGATAATTAAAAACATAATTTTTTATGAATTTTGTTAATGCCTTTCTCAAAATTAATATCCACCTCTGATATCATTAATTGTTTCCAAGATTAGGAAAATTCTAAGATTATGCTTACATCTACTATATTTCATAAATAGTCCTTTCATTTTCATTTTCTCACAAAACTACGATTATTTCAACCTGTTATAAATATAACAGTCTCGGAGTACCCTTTTTTAGAAAGTTTTTTATATCAGACGCTTTATCCCATAGGGAAGAGCCGCCGAATATTTTGAAGAATCATATCAAATTAAATATTATTCAAAAAGATATTGACAGATTAAATATTTACAATTATAATTAAGTAGGGTGTATTATTATACAAAATAGCTCTCCATTACAGGGTCAGGTATATATATTTATATATCCTTTACTAAAGAGAAAGAGAATGGTGTTTCTAAGGGGGAGACACCATTTCTCTTTCATAAATATGTCATACATCTTATGGTTTTTGAATATTATATCTATAATTGAGGTGGAAATATGGCAGATAGAAGAAGAACTAGAGCTTCCAGATGTGTGGAGAGGGTGACTGTGCCGTCACCTGAAGTAGCTTATTATAACTATCCGGAAACAGGTAATATAAATTCAGCGGGACTGATCCCCCTAAACGAAGTGTTATTATTGAGTGAGAACATATCAACAGTGGATAATTCTTCCATAAGACTCTTAAACGGTGTTTATAAAGTGAGTTTTTCCTCCGTAGGCGTACCCTCTTCAGAGCAAAGAGTTGGGGCGGGTATATACTTGAACAATAACAGCACAAATATCATATCTTTGGCATCCTCAAATGAAAATAAAAGATACCCTTTGAGCGGTGTAGGTGTGGTTGTGTCATCGTCGGATAACACTCTTTTATCTTTGAGAAATTTTGGCAACGCGCCCGCTAGTTATCTCTTTACGAATTTAGTTGTGGAAAAGCTGACTTAAAGCTTATTTATCAGCTTTGAAATTTCATCTAAGGGAGTTTCTTTGTCTTTGTCATTCATCATAATGATATTATTATGGTTGACTCCTTCATAATAAAAGACTCTCTTATTATCATCCAAACTTAATCCGCAAGATGCCGAAGGGATGCTTACTGTGCCGTCGGTGTATTTTTTTTCGTTTATTATTGTAACTGTACCATTAAGGTTGTATTGAATGCAGGCGTTTGCAGATAAGCCCAAAAGGCTGCCCACAAAGAAATAACTGTTAACTTTTGAAGTGATGTGCTTTTTTTGTCCGTCAGTATCAGTGAAATACAAATCGTCAAAGGTCTGTAACGCTTCAGAAAAAATATCTTTTTGTTCGCCTTTTTTATCCTCGTCGTCAATGTACTTTGACCATTCTCTGGACGAATAGAGCTCGACAATATCTTCCCAATCTGTTAGATACTCGTATTCGCCGTATGTGGTTTCTACTCTTATAAAAGAGGGGTGATTGCCTTCGGCGTTTTTATAATAGGGGGAGTCTAATAATACTTCATTGGGGAGCATGTGAAGAACGGCTGGCATATTTCTGGCGATGTCAAAGACCATGTCACCAAAAAGAGCTGAGAACATAACGGGAAGTCCGGAAAACTTACGGCTTTCCAGCACCGCTAGAGTATCGACAACGCCTCCATGTGGGGAGCCAAAAGTTGCCATAAGGCTAACTTTATTTCTTTGATTTTCTCCCAAAGCAAGATAGTTATTCGCTACAAGTCCGCCCATGCTGTGGCAAAGAAGAATAACATCGTTATAACCTTTATTTGTTATATATTCATCTAGTTTTTGGGCGTTGTGAGGACCGCTTTTCATCCAATCATATTGAAAGTGTACAATGTCATAATCGGTTGCAAACCTGTTTTGTAGCTCTTCATAAAGATTAGCATATGTATTGTAAGTGCCTCCTATAAAGTCAATATTGTCGCTAGGGGGAGGATACATTTCCACCTTACGGTTTCCGTATTCGTCCATAACCAAAGTTTCATAAAGTCTTGTGATAACATCTTTTTTGGATTTGCGAGGTTCAATATAATCATCATGACCATTTAAGGGAAAAGTTATCCAATATATGTTTTCTTCGTCAACAAGGATACTCCCAAAAAAACCAGGTAGTAGTATTATCGCATTGTTATCCTGGCGGACATTATAGCCCACCGTCAAAGTGAAAAGTATAGCCATAATTAATATAACGGCCAGCGCTAAGGCTAACTTTTTCATTTTCTCTCTCCTTACAAGGTATTATTTAAGTATATAATCAGTTGTTTGCCATAGTCAACTTATTGTAAGAAATAAAAAGTAATAAAAGGATATAAAAAAATGAATATTGCTAAAGATTGAAAAATATAATACTAAAGAAGCGGGAGGAATATGACATTAGCAAAAAAAACAGTTATATTATCAAAAAATGGAGCAAAAGGATACATAACAATAGTAAGAGTCGGCTCTTCAACAGGCATAAAGTATGTCCTTGACATCGACAGCGCCCGTTTTGCGATGGGTTTGAAGATAGGATATAATCCTCTGATTGTAAAAGAGCTTGAAAAGACAAAGGGAGAATTTTCTCTTGATGACGGTTATAATTTCAAAAACACAGACGATGTTTCCTGTATGGTGATTTCTGGAAACAATGTCCTTGCGGAAGGCGGTTTGAGAGGCAGAATTCAGCTTCAAGATGTTATATATAAGGTTAATCTGTTAAAAACCAAAATAAATGAAAACGATAATAGCCGTGTTGAGAATGTAGTTAATAATAAAAATATCAAAAATAAAAATAAAATGGAGGCCGTAAATGGAATTCAAGAAAAAAGTCAAAGAAGTTATACAAAAAATCAAGAGCGCAATATCCCGTATGGCGATAAAGGTAAAACAACTGTTCAAGAGCCCGCCTCAAGAAAATTAAAGGAAAGTGATAATAAAGATACCCAAGAAGAGAATAAAAAAAGTATAGAATTTAGCATTCCAAAAGATATGAAAGGATTCTATTATTCGGTAAAAGACAAATTGGATGAGCTCTTTGTGATGTATCCCAGGGATGAACAGTTGGAAAAGATTATTCCCTGTTCAAAATGGGTAAGAATAAACTATGACAAAGACGACTTCTATGTGGCCGGTGTTTTACTTGATGAAAATAAGGTAACCCATATTGCATATGGAGTTCCCGGCTTTGAAGGGATGACACCGCCAAAGGAAACCGAATGTATCTGCGACTGGCTGCCCATGAAAAACATGGAGAAATATCAAGGATATTGGCTTATTTTTCAAAGCGCTGATACAGGTGAAATTTTGCCCAAAGATTAATAAACAAGTTTTTATCAATCAACAGTTGCTCTCATTTTAATTTTGTTATATACTTATTAAGTTATTAGAAATTTAGGAGGCAATCTGAATGGGCGAAATGAATACTTTTTTGATGTCTGCCGGCTACTCCAAAGTAGCGCCGGTAATTATTTTAGTTCTATACATAATTTCTATGGTAATTATTGCTGGTGTAAGCCGCAATAAAAGCAAATCTTTATCCAGTTACTTTCTAGCGGATAGGGGAGTAGGCGGATGGATGACAGCTTTTTCATATGGAGCAACGTATTTTTCTGCGGTTGTCTTCATCGGATATGCCGGGAAATTTGGTATGGGAATGGGTCTTTCCTCTATTTGGATTGGTCTTGCCAATGCCTTTATTGGATCTCTTCTTGCATGGATAGTTCTCGCCAAAAGAACCAGGTCTATGACAAGGCGACTTGATACGAGAACCATGCCGGAATTCTTTGAAAAGAGATACCAAAACAAATATATTAAGCTTATATCTTCAATAATCATTTTTATATTTTTAATACCCTATTCCACATCTGTTTATCAGGGGCTTGGTTACCTTTTTGAAATGATTTTTGATATACCCTTTTATTGGTGCATAATAATGATGGCGATTTTGACTTCATTATACTTATTTTCCGGTGGATATTTTGCGACCGCTTTATCTGATTTTATTCAGGGAATAATAATGATTGCCGGAGTTGTTCTCATGTTGGTGTTGATGTTCAGAGCCCCGCAAGTTAACGGTATAGAAGGTTTGAGAAATATTTCTGACATGGGATTTGGAATTTTTCCTTCCTTTAGTGATAGTGGAAAACTGATTGATTCATCAGCCTTTAATATAATTATTTTGATTTTCTTGACATCGTTTGGAATATGGAGTCTTCCTCATTCAGTTCATAAATTTTATGCCATAAAAAGTGGAGTCGCGATAAAAAGAGCCACAATAGTCAGCACGGCTTTTGCTCTAATAATCGGTACAAGCGCTTATCTTAACGGAGCTCTTGCAAGGTTATTTTTTAACGCGATACCTCCGGAAGGAGTTGACTCTATTGTTCCTCAGATGCTGATACAAGCAAATTTCCCAGGAGCAATGCTAGGACTTATTATGGTGCTTGTATTGTCGGCGAGTATGTCAACGCTTTCCTCTTTATCTCTAAGCGGTTCCTCTGCCCTTATAATTGACGGCTATAAAGGGTATGTAAATAAAAATGCAAGTGAAAATAATATAAAAACAATTCTTCGTTTGGTTTGCCTTGTTTTTGTGGCGGTAAGCGCTTTGCTTGCAGTTTTTAGAGTGGACGCAATAGTTACCTTGATGTCCATAAGCTGGGGTACACTTGCGGGATGCTTCATGGGCCCTTATATATATGGTCTTTACAGCAAGAAGACTACATCAACAGCGGCAATGGTTTCTGTCATAAGCGGTTTGGTTGTGACTTTTGTATTGATAATTGTTTTTGGTTCAACAACAGACGGTGTGTCAGGATTTAGCGGTATAATGAAAGCCGGAATAAGCCGCGCGCCTCTTATCGGTGTTTTAACAATGGCGTTTTCAATGATTATTACTCCTGTTGTTAGTATATTCACAAAAAAACCGGATAAAGAGCATATAGAAAAGTGTTTCAGTAAAGAATAACTATGAGCAGGATTTTGAAGGAGCTTTACAAATGAACAGAACAAAATTCATTGCATATACTGCAGTATTCACAGCCCTTGTAGCAGTCGCAACGATAGTATTTGTTTTTCCGCTGCCGGCGGGAAGAGGCTTTATAAATTTTGGCGATGCAATAATATTTGTAACCGGAATATTGTTTGGACCTTTTGCCGGTATGATTGCAGGAGGCATTGGTTCGGCATCGGCTGATTTAATATTGGGCTATGCTATATGGGCTCCTTTTACATTAATCATAAAAGGGTTGGAAGGCGTTGTTGTAGGATTTGTGTCTATGGCAGTATGTAAAATGCTCAAGCCAAAATTACATTTTCTAGCTTATATTATAGCTATGGTTGTTGCGGGAATTGTTATGATAACCGGGTACTTTTTTGCAACCGCAATAATAGTAAAAAGTTTTGAGGTGGCGGCAATTGGCATAATAGATAGCCTTATTCAAATTGGGGTTTCAATTGGTATCGCCTCACTTCTTTTGGCGGCTACCAAATCTATTATTTTTGCCATAAAGAAAAGAAATGTTTAAGGCAACACTTCATAAATGCAACCGGCAAGGATTTATGATGTTTTTGCCTTAATAGAATTCTATTGAAAACTACAAAAAACCCGTTCTGGATTATTTATTGTCTATTATAAATTCAAGTTTATAATCTTTGAAATTTTCCTTAATACGGGAGATTATTTCCTGTTGGGCCTTTTGTAGTTCGAAAGGAATGACTAAATCTATTGTTATTTTCTTTTTGTCTTTATTTAGCCGAAAATCATGATAGGTCAGTTGGGGATTAATATCTTGCAATGTTTTTCTTATTGCTCTTTTGAGGTTTTTGCTCTCAACATCAGAGGTGTCCACCGGATCAAGATGTATAACAAGATTTACATTGTATTTTTGCAAGATGATTTTTTCAAGTTCGTCAGTAATCTTATGGGCAAATTTTAGAGATAGAGAACAGGCAAGCTCTACATGTACGCTTCCTAAATAATTATTATGACCATAATCATGGAGCAAAAGGTCATGCGCTCCAAGTATATTGGGATAGCTCATTATTTCCGACATGATTTTTGAGCTTAGATGATGGTCGGGCTTTTTTCCTAAAATATCGTTCATGGTACTTTTAATAAGATTTACACCGTTTATTAATATCACAATTGAGATAACACCGGCTATTATCCCGTCTAGAGGCAGGGTCAAGGTTTGTGAAAGTGAAAAAGACACAAGCGTCGTTGACGATATAAAAATATCTTGTACGCTGTCAAACTTGGCGGCTTTGATTGTAGATGAATTGATTTGTTTGTTGGAGATATGATAAAAAATCGCCATTCCAAGCTTTATTGCTATACCTAATGCGATAAGAGAAAAGAAAAGCCATGAGAAATTTACGGGCTGGGGATCCACTATACGCCCGATGCTGTTTATCAAAAACTCAATCGCCACAACAATTATTATTATTGCAATGCCAAAACTAACGGCATATTCAAATCTTCCGTGTCCGTATGGGTGATTCTTATCCGCCTTTTTGTTGCTCACAATAAATGACAAAGCCACACCGGAAGATGTGACTACATCTCCAAAATTGTTTATTGCATCTGACAAAATGGCAAAACTTCCGCTTATCAATCCTATAACAAGCTTTACCACCGCCAAAATAAGATTCGATATAGTTCCAACAATACCTGTTATAATGCCTTTTTTGGCGCGACTCATTTTTTTCTCCTTTTTTGGTTATTTTTCTTTATATTTCGACATATGTTGTTTAGTGAGAAAAATAGTTTTTATATTTATTTTCCTTATCTTAACCTTGATGCTCACTTCCTGCAAGTCAATTATTTCTGTTCAAAGTTTATCGAACAGCCTTAA
>CAZVHD010000062.1:0-7963 GCA_964626765.1 uncultured Christensenella sp. | reverse complement strand
TTTTACGACTTTGACACGGAAGAGTTTATAAATATTATAAAAATGTATCAAAATATCATATTTTAGATTATTCTTCCGATGCCGCAAGCCTGATGTTGCTGTCGGTATCCTGGTCGGTACTTTCTGAAAAACGAATGAAAGGACCTTCCCAATAATACTTTATTCTGGCCAGTTCTCCGTTTCTGTGTTTGGCTATCTCCAGGATTATATTATACTCGCTTGAGCGTTTAGCCTGTTCGTCCTCACGGCTCAAAAACATAACAATGTCCGCATCTTGCTCTATGGCGCCGGACTCTCTAAGGTCGGAAAGTCTGGGAGCTTTGTCCGTACGAGCCTCAATTCCTCTGGACATCTGGCTCAAAACAATAACAGGACAATCAAGCTCCTTTGCAATAATTTTTAGCATACGGCTTATTTCGCTTATACTTTCCTGACGGGATGTTTCTCTTTTCTTTTCAAGCATCATAAGCTGAAGATAGTCCACCACAATAAGGTCCAGTCCGTTTACTCTGGTGGAAAGCCTCCTTGCTTTTGAGAGTATTTCATAAGGTGTGAGCATTGAGCTGTCGTCTATGTATATTTCTGAATTGCTAAGTTTTTGCGACACCTTCCAGACCTTTTTGTCGTCATCTCCTTTGAGTTCGCCTCTTGAGACATCATTCATACTAACACCTGAAAGGTTGCAAACCACTCTTTGCGCAAGCTGCACCGAGGGCATCTCTAGTGAAAACACAGCTATTTTCTTTTTGCCTATTTTTTCATTGTTTGCGATATTAGCGGCTATATTGAGCGCAAAAGATGTCTTTCCTACTGAAGGTCTTGCGGCAAGTATAATCAAATCGCCCTTTTGCAAACCGTTTGTCTTTCTGTCAAGAATGGGAAAGCCGGTCATAAGTCCTCTTAACTCGCCTTTATTTTTCGCCATTTTGTCCATTCTTTCCATAAGGCTCATAACCGCCTCGTTGATATGCTCAAGGTCATTTTTTGTATGCTCTTTTGAAATTGAGTAAATAAGAGCCTCCGCAAGTTTCACAACATCATCGGCGTCACTTGAATTATAGGCCTCTTCAATAATTTTATTACAACTGCTTATTATTTTTCTGAGGGTGGAATCCCTTTTCAATATTCTTAAATACTGTCTATAATTGGCTGCCGAAGGAAGTTTTGTTACCAAATCTGCAAGATATGTAAGAGTATCCGACTCTGCGCTCTTTTCTTTTGTCATCATGTCATTAACAGTTATCATATCAATGGATGCTCCGGATTTACTGAGCTTATGCATGGCGTCAAAAATCTTCTTATGTTTTGAGTTATAAAAATCGTCTTCTTTCAAAAGCGATATCAGCTGACTTGAGGCGTCTCCGTCAATAAGCAAACAACACATAACCGATTGTTCCGCTTCAAAACTGTTGGGATAAATCTTTACTTTATCTTTTGACAAGGTGGTAACAGGCATCTTTATCCTCTCCTTCTTTTTTCTTTAAGTCTATGAAATAAAAATGCGGTTATCGTTGCCAAAACCACTGGAATTGAGATAAGTATGGCAAGCATATACCAGTTTTGAGTATTTGGCAAAGTCTGCGTTATGACTATTTCTCTTGCGCTGTTATCCACACTCATGTGAAATTCATGCACATATATTTTCGCTTCGGAATCATAATAATTCTTTTCGGCATCGCTAGAAATATTCTTATAGGGAGTTCCATAGTTATAACTTAATAAAATCTCTTCATCCTCTATGCCATAAAGCGTAAGAGCGCTCTTGAGCATATTCATAGCTCCGTTGGGGGTGTTCATATCCTCAAAAATTGTAGTTTGTTTTGAGGTGCTTTCAGTAAAGAAAAAGGAAGACTCTTCTTCATAATCATTTTCAGTTCTATCATAACCGTCCCTTCCTAATTCAATATAAAGGTCCGTAGATGATTCATATTCCTTTATACCTGTTATTTTTCCCTTTTCATCAATTTCCGGCTCAAACCCTATTGCATTAATGTAATTTGATAAAAAATCCATAAGCTCATCTTTACCAAGCGTCCCCTCCTCGGGAAGTTCATCATAAAAACTATTGTCAAAAGTCACAGTGAACATTCTCTCTATGTTTCCATATTTCATATTGAAATTATTAAAAACTATTTCCGCCAGATATCCATCCCCAAGCTCATAACCTTGGTTTTCTGTATCTTCCTCGGCAAATGCCGTATTTGTAACGGGAACAAAAAGAAAACTCATAACAATAGCGATAATAACCGCTGTTAAAAAATATTTTTTCATTATTTACACATCCTTTCGAGAGCCAAAAGCGTTTTTTCAAATTCGTTCATGGCAACCATATAAGGTCTTTTCCCTTTTAGATTTATACCGGTCTTTTCCAATATCTTCAAAGGATAGTCACTCCCTCCTGACTTTAGAAATTCGATATATTTATCAACAAAGCCTTCTTCTTTTTTCAGAATCTTTCTAACTATATTTATGGCGGCAGTCAGTCCTGTGGCGTATTTATAAACATAAAAAGCGTTATAAAAATGAGGAATTCTGGACCATTCATATTTTATATAATCATCGTGTATGACCTCATCGCCATAGTACTTTTTATTGAGTTCATAATAAAATTCGCTGAGTTTATCGCTACTTAAGGGTTGACCCTCTTCAACGCTGGCGTGGGCAAACTTCTCAAACTCCGCAAACATAGTTTGCCTAAAAAGCGTTGTTCTGAACATGTCCAAATAATAACTCAAAAGATATTTTCTTTTCTCGCCTTTTGCAGTTCTGAGCATATATTTAAGAAGTAATACCTCGTTTACGGTGCTTGCGATTTCCGCAAGGAAAATACCGTACCCCGCTTTGGAATATGGCTGAGCGGTATTGGAATAATGGCTGTGCAGAGCGTGACCCATCTCATGAGAGATAGTGAACACATCATGCATTGTTCCCTTGTGGTTCAAAAGAACATATGGATGAACTCCATAAGCGCCCCAGGAATACGCGCCGCTCCTTTTATTCTGAGTTTCCTCAACATCAATCCACCTATTTTCACGGGCAATCTTCAGCTGTTTTACATAATCATCGCCAAGTACGGAAAGAGCCTCTACTATCGTGTCATAAGACAAATCATAGTCTTGTTTTTCTGATGTGTCTTTAACTATTGGCGCGTACATATCATACATATGATATTCTTCAAGCGCCAAAACTCTTTTTCTCAAACCAACATATCTATGCACAAGTGCTGTATTTTGCCTTACCGCCTCTATCAGGTTGTCATAAACTTTTTCATCTATGGCGTCCGAATACAAAGCGCCCTCAAGGCTCGAGGAATATTTTCTTGCCCTTGCGTAAAAGACATTTTTATTGACATTCCCGCTATAATTTGCGGCAAGAGTGTTTGTATAAGCCTTATATTGAGTATAAATTGACTCAAAAGCCGCCCTTCTGACCTGTTGAGATGGATTTTGCAACAAAAAAGAATACATTCCATGAGTTACTTGAACTTTCTCGCCGTCAACCTCAATGTCCTCAAATTTCAAATCAGCATTGTCAAAAACCTGAAAGACATTTTTATACCCCGAACTAAAAAGAGTTATATCCGAAAGAAGTTTCTCCTCTCTATCCGAGAGCAAATGCTTTTTGTTTCTTAAGGTATATTTGATTTCTATGTCATAGTCCTTGTATCGAGGAGAATTTTGCATCTCTTTGAGGTCCTTTGTCTTAAACCTTGAAAGCTCCGGAACAATAAATGAAGTTGCGCCACTGACCTCAACGGAAAGAAGTCTTACTTTTTCTGAAAGCTCAATATATTTACTGTCAGCTGTGTTTTCATCTCTTTTCATATGAGTATATACAAAGATTTTTTCCAAATCAACAGATAACAAATCGGTTAACACAAGACACTCGATGGTATTTTCTTTGTTAAGCTTTCCCTTGTATTCCTGTATCTTTTTGAGTTTTTCTCTGCAACTATCAAAAACCTTGTTAATAAGGTTTTCATCGGCTATTATATCTTCAAGCTTCCACTTGTATTTAAGTTCAATTTCATCTCTTTTTTTCAATTCATTCATTAATTTCAAAGTCCTCTTAAATTAGTCATTAGTATATGATATTAATAACAATATATTAAACTATATACCTTTTTTAGTCAAGGAATATCTTTTGTTTCCGATTCCGATTAAAAAAAGCGGACTTTTTCGCTTTAACAAAATTCGTATGTCTTTTATATTTTGACAACAACACCCATACAAAAATGTTATGCGGTCAAACTGTTTTCTTTTTCAAAAGACAAAATCACTTTGTTGTAGCTTAAATAAGCAGTGTTTTTTTGATGTTATTGAGAAATTTTTAGCTTATAGTTTTAACGGTATAAAATAAAAGTAAGGCAGTTTACAGCTTGACCCACCTACTATATGTCCGAATAAACACCCGGCAAAGCGGTGTTTTGAAACTAGTCTTAAGAGCTAAAACTCAACCCACTTTTAGCAAGATGTTTAGAAAATCATATATTAATAATATGCGAAATTCAGACTTACCGTCCGGATTTTTTTCCTTTTACAAATATAAAAGGTAAGCTCAGGCGGAAAGTTGATATTTAGCAAAATGGGTAAACTTAAGCATAAAAAAAAGGAAAATGTCACAAAGAGCTTATGCTAATGACATTGTCCCCTAAGAGTCCGATTAAACATACACACACTAAAGCGGTTTAAGCGTGGGAGTTAAAAAAAACGACGCGCCCATTTCGACATACCTTACCGAATCGGCATACTGACAGGTAACTCCTATAAAGCTTCCTTGTGGCACATCGTGAAATTTGCTTAGTGCTGCTGCGATCAAACCCTGACACGGTTCACAACACACGATTGCACAAGACCTTATCATCAACATCCCTTATCAATATCGGCTTTCCATAAGATAAGCCTCCATGGGTGTTCAACCCCGCTGTAGCGGTTTGCGGGTTACAGGGCACCGCTAGCTCCCCGTCTAGCATCGTAAAATCAAGTATATAACAAATATTTATTTTTTGCAAGCGGTTTTTATTTTTATATATAACAGACATGATAATAAATAAAAAAATGCATAAAAAAAATAAAATGTCCGCCCAAATTTTAAGTTTGAAAGCGAACATTTTATTAATATTAAATATTCTAAACTATTACTTTTTCATAAACCTTTTTTCTTTTTCTTGAAGGTCAAATCCGAGCGTGCCACCGGGATTAAGGATATTATTGGGGTCAAAATGTTTTTTCAAAGCTTTGAAAATTGAATACTGCTCCCTTCCCATAAATCCTTCAAGCCATGGCGCAAAAAGTTTACCCACACCATGGTGATGACTTATGGCGGCGCCTGACTTTTGTATAGCGTCCAAAATCCCCTTATGGAAGGCTTTGAATTCCTCCAAATCCTCCAGCGGTGTTATAAATATAAAATACAAATTTCCGCCCTGAGGATACATGTGGGATATATGCGTCATACAGATTGTGTTGGGGCGGGATTTAACATACTTTCTTACATCAACATGAACTTGCTCCATATTGTCCCAATTAACAGAGCACTCAAGGGTGTCTATCATAATGCCAAAATCCTGAAGATTATCTCTCATATAAGGGTCGGTAAATCTTCCATGCTCCCATGTCTTTGTGACAAAGCCCGTCAGGCTCATTGCTTTATATTTTTTGCAAACCTTTTTGACTTTTTTACTAACATTTTTTCCAAACGCCTTTTCACCGTCAGTAAACCCTAAAAGAAGACACTTTTCTCCTTCCTTAAAGCCTTTTATTTTCAAAAGCTTGTCAAATGGCGTGTCTGCGATACCGTACATTTTCATCATAACTTGTGTTTCTTCCTGGTCGCTGACCCTAAACACCGAGGGAAACCCGAATTCGCCTTGCATAATCTCACGACATGCGTTCATAGCGTCATCCCATGTTTTGAACATATAACTAAAACGCTTTCTGTTGTCCGGTTGATATTTGAAAATTCTTAAGGTTACATGCGTCAGAATTCCAAAAGTACCCTCGCTTCCCATCATTATATGGTCCACATCGGGTCCGGTCGCTTTTCTGGGGGTGTTGTCGGTCTTGATGTACCCAATGGGAGTTGCGTCTTCTTGACTAAGCACTATATCCTCAATCTTGCCATAATATGTGCTGTTTTGTCCGGCGCCTCTGGTAACAACCCAGCCGCCTACCGAAGAGTACTCAAAAGACTGGGGAAAATGTCCGCAACTATAAGGCTCTTTTGCGTTAAGGGTTTTCTCTGCGTTATTAAGAATTCTTTCAAGCTGAGGTCCCATCATACCAGCTTCAACTGTTATGGTCTGATTTTTTTCGTTTAACTCAATTACTTTATTGAAATTTTTTCTTAAATCAAGCGAAATACCGCCTTTTATGCACTCTGTGCCCCTTGTCACGCTTGAACCGCCCCCATAAACATAAAGAGGTATCAAGTTTTTGTCACAATACTTTACTATCTCATCAATTTGGTCTTTATTTTCGGGATAAAGAACAGCGTTCGGCACATTTTCAACTATCTTTTTTCTCAATCTCATAAGGTCGTACATTGTCTGACCGTATGAAACTGAAAGTCTGGCATAGTCATCTGTGGTTATATTGTCCTTGCCCACGATTTTTTCTAAGGCGTTAAGATGCTCTTTGTCAAGTTTGACAGGTATATCATATTTAACTTCTTCAAGACCAAGTTCTTTTCTTTCTTTGAAATTTTCGTCACTGAGCTTAAAGTATTCTTTTACATATTTGAAGAGGTTTTCACGAGGTATCTTATAGGTCTTGGGGTCGCCCCACTTAAATATTGAGCGATAAGACCTTGGCGGCGCCTCTTCCGTATACCATTCAGGTGAAAAATCTTTGTACTTTCTTGTAGACATTATTTGCCCTCCTGTATTATTTTATTTATTTCCTTTATTTCTCCATAAAGCGGTTGCACTCTTTTATACAATTTCTTATAGACTCTTTCGTATATCATCATATATTTTTTATGATTATTTTCATTTGGCATAAATTCATCTTTATAATGAACCATATTATCTATTGCCTCGTTTATATCCTTATATTCGCCAACTCCCACAAAACCAACCATTGCGGCGCCCAAACCGCTTGTTTCGTATGTCTGAACTCGTTTTACTGGTATTCCAAACATATCAGCAGTTATTTGACAAATCATATCGCTTGAGCTTCCACCGCCGGATACTGTGACATGAGAAATTTTGTACTTTGCTCTTTTTTCCATTTCCTTAAGACCTTCAATAAGACCGTATCCTATCCCCTCAATTATGGCTCTATAAATATGCGCTCTTGTATGTCTGTCCGAAAATCCGACAATAGCGCCTCTTGCTTCGGGGGCTTTAAGAACAGGCGACCAATAAGGCTGCAGCACCAGACCGTCTGAGCCTGCGGGAATATCTTTTATCATATTGTCCAAAAGAACTTCGGGAGCGATGCCCTGTTCTTTAGCTTTCTCCGCCTCTTTTTGAGCAAACTCGTTCTTAACCCACGACACCATCCAGTACCCTCTGAAAATCTGTGTCTCAGGATTATATTTTCCTTTTATCATTGCGGGATAGGCAGGCATAAAAGTTGAGGGCTCCACATATTTATCCGTAGTTATCTGTACTGTTGCGGTTGTTCCAAAAGATAAAGAAGCGCATCCGTCGCCTATACATCCCGTGCCCAAGGTTTCGCAACCTTTGTCCGAGCCTGCCGCCACAACGGGCGTGCCTTCGGGTATGCCCGTTTGCTTGGAGGCTGACTTATTTATACTTCCAATTATTGTTCCCGGTTCCACCAAATCGCAAAGCTTTTCACGCTCTATTGCAAACGCAAAATATGTCAAAGAACTTGGCGTCATCCACTCTTTTTTCTTATAATCAAATGGGATATGACCTATCATATTTGCCACGCTATCGACCATATTACCGGTCAACAGATAATTTATGTAGCCCGTAAACATCAGGTACTTGTCA
>CAZVHD010000061.1:0-8193 GCA_964626765.1 uncultured Christensenella sp. | reverse complement strand
AATATAGAATTCATAAGGTGTGACATAACCAAGTTACAAGATATTAAAAACGCTGTTGAGATTGTCATAAAAAAAGAGGGCAAAATAGATCTTCTTGTCAACAACGCAGGGATGGGAATATCAGGTTCAGTTGAAAACACCCTCCGTAAGAGTGCAAAGTATATCTTTGATGTAAATGTATTCGGCCCGTTTGAGCTTGCAAAAGAAATCGTACCCTATATGCGAAAAGCAGGGCACGGAAAAATTATAAACATAAGCTCGCTTGCCGCCATAATATACCTACCATTTCAAGGATTTTACTCATCAACAAAAGCGGCTTTGAATATGCTCTTTAATTCCATGCAACTCGAGCTTAAGCCTTATAATATTTCTATAACCAATATTATGCCCGGCGATATCAAAACAGAATTTACCTCAAACCGGCAAAAAAATCCTAAGGACGACGAGGTCTATAAAAACAGAATTGAAAAATCTCTTGCGGTTATGGAAAAGGGCGAACAAAACGGAATGCCGCCCCAAGCGGTTGCAAATTGCGTTTTGAAAGTAGCCAAGGCGTCCAAGCCCAAATTAAATATAGTAGTGGGTCTGAAATATAAAGTTTTGGTCTGTATTATAAAAATTCTTCCCGCAAGCCTTGTTGAAAGGATTATATATTTGATATACGGAGGCTAGTCCTCGAGCTCAACGGTTATTTCAACAAGCAGCTTTACACGATATTGACTTGTTTGGTCTTTTGCCCTTATCACAACAAAAGGACCGCCGTCTTCGTCTGGATAGGGATTGGACTCTATGCCCTCAGCAAAAGGCTGCCCCTCTGATAAATATGCGATATATACATTGTCCTCAATGAGAATGTCCTCTATGCTATATATCATTTCATATCCGTCCATAGCTTTGAACTTTATACTCTGTACAGATTCAATATCTATATTCAGAGAGTCAAGAAGGTCCAAAAGATATATGCCTGTGTAAGTTTTTTCAATAGGAGGCATATTATTAGGTTTATAAATAGCATCAAATTCTGTTTCAGGACTCATTTGTAAAAGTTCGTCAAGGTTGTACTCGCCTAGAACCTCCTGAGAAGTCCTTATTCTTATTTTCTCATCGGTATATAGGGCTCTGTCCTCACGGTTGTTTAACAATAATACAGTAAGGATAACTCCAAAGAGTACAATAAGACCTGCAACAATAACAATAGCGATTTTTGTGTTTTTTGACATAAAATTCTCTCCAATAAGAAAACTTTTTTGCCATTTGCAAAAAAGCTTCAAACCCTTTTCACAATGGAAGGCGTCAAAATTTCTTTTGAAACCCTATCGGCTTGTTGCCATAGTATACACCGTAGGCATACAAGCTTGGGTTGATAATAGTTTATCATTAGATGAATTTATTGTCAATAAATGAATTATTAATTGAGATTGTTGTGAAAATGTAGTATCATATATAAGGTATAAAGAAAAAAAAGGGCTTAAATAAATCATAATGGACAATTTTATAAATCAGATACTCAATAGCTCAAAGAGAATAAAGGACAGATATATAGAACTTGAAGAGCTTATATCATCGCCGGAGATTATCGCCCATAACAGTTATTGGCGCAAGCTTGTCAATGAACAAAAATCCCTTGAGGACATAGTCCACAAACATAATAGCCTTTTACAAGCGATAAAAAAACTTCAAAAAGCCAAAGAACTTGAAAAAAATGACCAATACAAAGAGCTTATAAAAGAAGAAATTGACAGCCTAAACGATAGTGTCAACCAAATTGCCCGTGAATTGACTAAGCTACTTTTGCCGCGTTCAGACAACAACAAAAACATAGTTATGGAAATAAGAGCGCAAAATGAAAATAGCGGAAAGTTTTTAGGCGAACTTCTTAACATTTACCAAAACTTTGCCCGCCTTGAAGGATACGATTTTGAGATAGAAAAAAAGTCTTTTTTTTCAAAGGGCGAATTAAAAACTGCGACAATTTTTATCTCAGGAGAGCTTGCGTATATAAAGCTCAAAGATGAAAACGGAGTACATAAGGCTATTTTTTCGGACAAATCAAAAGCCGCATGCACAGTGGTGGTTATGAAAAAAAGAAATCAAAGCGTCACAGTTGACAAAAATGATATCAAAACCGATGTTTTCCACGCCAGCGGAGCAGGCGGCCAGCATGTAAACAAAGTGGAAACAGCAATCAGATTGACTCATATCCCCACGGGAATAGTCACCACCTGTCAGGATACAAGGTCACAACTCAAAAACAAGGAAAAGGCAATGGAAACACTTATTGCCAAAGTCAAAAAACACTTTGAAAAAATCGAAAATGACAAGTATAACAAAGAAAGAAAGTCACTCATAAAAAATCAAAAGGATATCAGGCTTTATGACTATATCCAAAATCTTGTCACGGACACCAGAATGAATCTTTCAACTGATTTGGAGAGCGTAAAAGCCGGATATTTGGGCATATTAATGGACGCTATGCGTATTCAAAACCAATAACTTGAGTTTTTTTAAGAATAATTAAACAAACTCAAGTTATGCTTAAAAATAACATGAAAAAAAGCGGTATCTTTTTTATTGAAATTATGATAAAATCTTTATTAAAGGAGAATTTATGCCTCAAGGATTGGATATTAAAATTAATATAGACACCCAAAAGAGTATTCTGTCATCAAGAGGTCAAATTTATAAAAGCGAAAAGTTCATAAAAAAGACCAGGTTTTTTTCCTGTGTCGATATATTTATAGAAAAACTAGCCGGCGGTCTTATCTTGAATATGGATAAGGTAATGGACTATATAAAAGACGATTACACTTCGGATATGGACTGTTTCAAAATCACGACTTCAGACAAGGTTCATACATTTTATATAAAAGTAGGCGCTCAAATCACCTCTGATTTAGCAAAAGAGGATATCATATTTTACAACTATACTGATGCTCAAAATCTAAAAAGACGAAACGACCAAAGACTAATTTTGATACTAAATTCCCAAAAATCATTTGAAATAACTCTACAAAGCTATAAGGATATGGTCAACAAAAACCATTTCCAAAAATTATACAGCCTATCAAGAGAGGACGGAGTCAACTTTCCTCTTCTCAATTATGAGCAAAGAAAAATGGTGAACACAGAAGACCAGAATGTTCTTGTGCAGGGCGTTGCGGGAAGCGGAAAGACAAACATATGTATCAGCAAGATTATTTTCGCCGCCACAAGAGGATACAAAGGCAAGGTGCTCTATACCACATATTCAAGAGGTCTGTTGGTGGACACACACAACAAGGTTTTGACCTTCAGGCAAAACCTTATTGATTTTACTAAGGACTTTGAAGAAAGACGGGTTATTTTCAACGACAAAAACCATAAAAAAGCTATTGAAAATAAGCTGGGAATATACTTTACCGTAGACGAAAAGGACAAAATAATATCTCAAATAAAAAGAATAATCAATTTCATAAACCAAAATACTGAATATTTATTGATTGAGGACTTGTTCAAACAGCATATCAAAAAGGATATAAAAATAGTAGATGAAAAGTATTTCATATCAAAGTATGTTAAGAATATAAAAAATCATCAACTTGCCGGCAAACTTGATAAGATTAAGAATTTATCTCTTGAGGTTATTTACAAAGAAATATACGGTATGATACTGGGTTGTTACGACCCTGAAAACCCAATGGAGATTATGAGCCTTTCAGATTATATAGAGTACAGAAAGGACAGCTTTTCCAAAAAAGAATCAGAAATTATCTATTCCATAGCTTTGGACTACAAAAAACATCTAAAAGAGAGAAACTTGTGGGACAACAACAGTATGGCTAAAGCCCTAATCTCAAGAGCAAAGGACATAAAAAAATATTCTTTAGCTATTATTGACGAGGTTCAGGATATGACCCAAGTCAGTTTGAGCCTTATGAAAGCTATTTCCATAAAGATGTTTTGTGTGGGAGACGCTCTTCAAATGATAAACCCCACATACTTTAGTTTTGCATATCTGAAAAGGCTTTTGTACCAAAAGGATATAGTCACGGTGGCAGAACTGTCCAACAATTACAGAAACACAAAAAAGATTGTGGAAATCATAGACCGGCTGGGCGAATTGAACATAAAGCAGTTTGGAACCCATAGTTTTGTCATAAAAGGCAATTCAGTAGACAACGATATCAACACCGCCGCCATTTATGTAAAAGACAATGATTTTATAGATACCGTATCCAAACAAAACTTTGACAACTTCACGGTATTAGTGGCAAGCCAAAAACAAAAAGAAAAGTTGCGAACTGTTTTGAAAAAGCAAGAGATTCTCACCGTGTCTGAAATAAAAGGACTGGAAAGAGACACAGTTATTTTATATAACATACTCTCAGACAATATGGACAAATGGCAAAGGCTCAAAAAAACGCTTATCAATCGCAAGACAGCGGATGAGAACTCTGTTTATAGATATTATTTCAACCTTTTTTATGTGGGAGTATCCAGAGCCAAGAGTTATCTTTATGTGGCGGAGGACAAAACCCCTGACTTGTTTAGCGACTTTTTCAAAGATAACTTTGATAACATATCCAAACAAAAGGCTATTGAAAGTCTTAGCGGAGTTGTTGCAAAAGTTGAAATTGACCAGGACGAAATACTCAACAGAGTGGAGGAATTTATAAAACTTGGGCAATACGACAACGCAAGATTTGCCGCCAACAAAATAATTGACGATAAGGAAAGAACTTTTCAGCTTGAAAAAACCGATATTTACGAAAACTATATACAACACGGAAATTATAGGGATGCGGGCATAAAGTTTTGGGAAGCAGGATACACAGAAGAGGCAAAGAAACATTTCAGATTGTCAGGAGATGAAATTCTTATTGAGCTTGTGGATAATTGTCTGGAACAAGACAGCGCCAAAGCCCTTGATATTGACATTGTCAACTTTTATCCCGATATTGAAAACAATCAGGCGGCAAGAAAACTAATTTTGGGCGCTGTCAAAGCTGACCTCAACAAGGTCAAAGAAAATCAAAAGGATATAAATGAGAAATTCAAAAAAATAAAGGAGCGATTGTAAATGGATAAAAACGATATAAAGGTTTTAATAGACAGTTTTAAGGGATATAGGGATATGCTCACGCCCATACAAAAAAACCTTAATGATTTTGTAATGACATTTGACTATATGAAAAATGACATAGAAAAGCTTAACACAGCTTTTGAAGGCGATGTAAAAGGAAATCTCGAAAAGATTTATAAAAACCTTTCCAAACAAGCAGAGCAAGCGACGGATTTATCCTCAAGAATTGACAGTTTTGTCAATTTAACAGAGAAATATACCTCAGATGTCACAAAGCTTGTGGGAATATTTGAAAAGGTTGAAAAGCGGATTGTAGCGGTCAACGAACTTGAAAAGAGGGCGGAAGAGCAGATTTCAAAACTCGATGAGATTCTGGAGGAAAAGAAAAGAAGCTATAACATAAAAGACCTTCAAAGAACGCTTGAGAGCTACAATGCAAATGTTGAGCGGGTGAGCGAGTTTATCAATAAAGATGTAGCGGAATCTTTAAGAGAAAATTATACAAAACTGGACAGCATAAAAAACAAAAACGATACCCTTGCAAAAAGAATAGAGGAAGAACACACCAATGTGGAAATCTTACTGACAACCTATACCGAAACAAACAAACTGCTTGCAAAAGTAGTGGAAAAAGAGGATGTTAACGAGGCGTATATATTTGATATTTTGGACAAATGGGCGGAAAATCGCAAAGTAAAAACCAAAAAGCCCAATGAAAACAAAATCAAAATAAAAAAAGATAACCAAAACAAAGAAGTACCCAAGAAATTAATTAAAAACAAAGAAAAACAGAACAAAGCAATTGACAACAAAGATAAATCAAAAAAGAAGGACAAATAATGACTATTCAAAGTGATTTCTTATTTTCAATAAAACATGACGACATTTCGAAATTCAAAGAGCTTTTAGAAAACAAAAGAAGTCTTTTATCTTTGAGTTATGGCAGATTTCCCGTACTGTCACTATGTTATTTATATAAAAGCAAAAAAATTATAAAAAACTTTGAAAACGAGCTTTTTTCTGTTAAGAATTATAACATAGTGGAAGAGGACTTGCAGACTTATAGACTCTTCAAAAATTTGTCCGGAAAATGTTTAAGATTTTTTATAGACAAGATTGTTACACCTTATGATATGCTTGCGGTTTTGGGAGAGTCACTTCATATTATCTCGCTAAAGAAGAAATTTGAGATTGAAAGTAGAGTTCTTGACAGAGTGATATCTATATTTAGTATTTTGCACTCTCAAAAAGTAACAAAAAGCGATGAAAAAATTTATATCAGTAAAAAAAGCCTGTCAAGCCGTCAAAAGGCGTACGCTATTATAACCTTGGCGGTGGTTATGTTTGTTATGCTCTTTTCGGGCGGGGCATGGTTTGGATATGAAAGGATTTTCGGCAACGGAAGTGTCAACAGACCGTATAGAATCGCAGGCGAAAACCAACTTATAGAGGCGATGTCAAGAGGGGAAGGAAATTTCTATTTAGCAGACGATATTACTTTGACAAAGCCTTGGAGTCCGGAGGATTTTTCAGGACATCTTGACGGAAGAGAGCAAACTATTTTCGCCTCTGACAAAATTATGAGTGGCTTTATTGACACGCTTGACGGAAGGGTAGAAAACCTCAATTTTGATATGAGTTATTCGGATATAGAAGTTGAAGGCAACATCGGACTTTTAGCAAATCTCAATAATTCACAGATTAACAACATAAACATGAAAGTCAAAGGCAACTTTATAGCTAAAGATACCGATGAGAATATGTATTTTTCATGTCTTACAACTCAAAACGACGGTGATATTTTTGACAGCGAATTAGACGCCGATATTACTTTTGAAAACAGTGGAAACCAAGATTCTGCTCTTTCGGGCATCGCATCAATTAATAACGGAAAGATAGAGCGGTGTTCAACCACTGACACATCAAAATTTATAACCGATACCGTTGATGTAAGCGGTCTTGTCGTTGAAAACTACGGACAGGTCAAAGAATGTGTAAATAACGCTCAAGTGACCCAAACTACTTCAGCCGAAAACTGGTTTCCTAATGCGAGCGGTTTGGTGATGATAAATAATGGCGAAGTCGAAAACTGTGAAAACTATGGCGATATTACTGTTGAAACACAGGCGGAAGACAGCCGTTATGAAGCGTATGCCGGAGGTATTGTTTGTATAAATAATAACAGTGTGATAAAGTCAAAAAACAATTCACATATTAGCGCCACATCAAACACAGCCTACATATACGCCGGCGGAGTTGTGGCGTTTAACGCCGGTCAAAATTCGCTTGTGGAAAGCAGCTGTTCATATGGGAATATAAGCATATCATCATCGGATGAGGAAAACTTCTTATTCGCTGGTGGCATTTCAGCTTATAGCGAGGGCGCAGTAATAGACTCATTTTCTATATCCACCCTTGAATCCGAGCACAATCAAGCTATCTTAGGAGGAATTATGGGTATAGTCAATTATTATACAGCCCAGGCGGATAACAATTATTATTTGGCAAGAGAAAACATAGACTTTGGCGCGGGAAATATTCTTCAGGGAAATCAACTTATTGGAGGTTCCGATATAGGCGTTACAGTTGTTCAATCTTATGAAGAATTAAAGGAAAACGAGGTGTACTGGTCATGACTAAAGATAAACTATTAACAATTCTTAAGATATCGGGTATTATCACAGCTATACTGGATGTAGCATTTATTACTTTTGTCATAGTTCAATACACTCTTTTATGGACGGGAGAGATTTTTGTAAAAGGCTATTTTACTGATATAATCCTTGCGGCAATAGTTATAAACGCAGTATTTTTATCTATTCTAGCGATATATCTTATCTTTAGAAAAAAGTAAAAATGTTATTACCTTTAGTAATTTAGTAATTTACTGATTTACTAATTAACTGAACGCATTCTTATCTATCTTGACGATAAATGTTATCTTTGGAATTAGCAAAACATACTGTATTACCTTTGTAATTGCCTAATTTACTAAGCCGCAAATAGTTATAAACCACGAATTTTTTTGTCAATATATCTTATCTAAAGAAAAAAGCAAACATGTTATTACCTTTACTAATTTACTAATTTACTAATTTACTAATTTACTAACACATTCTTATCCATTTTGA
>CAZVHD010000060.1:0-8252 GCA_964626765.1 uncultured Christensenella sp. | reverse complement strand
CGTTTATTTCTTTTTCATCCCCAATAAATGGATTGAATCTTTTCTTTTTCAAATCCTCTTTGAGGTCATCCACCGCATCTATATAATATATCCATTTGCCAAGATTATAGCACAATGATACAAGTTTGTCATCAGCTTTGTCACTAACCGCCCTGCCGCAAGCGGCCATAATAGAGCCAAAACACTCTCCAAGCATTTCCGCGCTTAGACAATTATTGTTTTCCAAATCCCTTAGCTTTTTATAGTTTTCATCGACCTCTTGACAAAATTCTTTATAGTTATCAATAAGTTTTTTATATCTTGTTTCAAGATATTTTTTTATGATTTTGTGGCGATTTTCGTCCATAACATCGTCAAGCGCCTTGAAATATGCCAATATGATATTAATGTCAACGACTTTTTTAAGGATATCCTTACTCACAGCTATGGGAAATTTCTTTCCTACGGGATGTAAAATACACCTGCCCTCAATAAACTTCGGCTCCTTTTTCTCATAATTATGAGCCAACAAGCTCAAGAGCACAATATCATAATTTACACTCAACCTCAAAAGCTGATTATAATTTTGTCCGGTAACTTTACAAAGACCGCAATAATAAGCTTTATATGCATGAAAATCCTTAAAAAGAATATTTGGTTTGTCTATTAAAACATATCCGAACATTATCTTTCAACCAGTCCGATTTTTCTTTGTACTTTGCTTAAGGTCTTATAAGCTATACGAGATGCTTTTTGAGCGCCCTCTCTTGCAATTTTTTTCAAGTAATCCTTGTTATTGATTAGCTCTTCGTATTTTTCTCTTATCGGACGAAGCTCTTCCACAACAGCTTCTCCAACATCATTTTTGAATTTGGCATATCCCTTGTCACGATATTCTTTGACCAGGTCGTCTATATTTCTTCCGCTTACTGCGCTAAATATTGTCAAAAGATTATTAATTCCGTCCTTTCCCTCTCTATATTCCACAATAGCTTCACTATCGGTAACCGCCCTTTTTATCTTATTCATAATTACTTCAGGCGAGTCAATAATAGATACGGTGGCGTTTTTATCCCCGTCGGACTTGCTCATCTTGGCTGTGGGATTAGCTAAGGAACATATCCTGGCCCCTTGCTTGGGGATATAGGGCTCGGGTACCTCGAATGTCGGAGAATAGAGGTTGTTGAATCTCATTGCCAAATCTCTTGACAACTCCAAATGCTGTTTTTGGTCTGCGCCCACAGGAACAAGATTTGTCTGATACAGCAAAATATCAGCAGCCATAAGCACAGGATAGTCCATAAGCCCCATATTTATATTATTTTTATGCTGTTGGCTTTTTTCTTTGAACTGAGTCATCCTGCTTGCTTCGCCTATATATGTGTAGCAATTAAGTATCCAGGTTAGCTCGCTATGCTGTGGCGCATGGGATTGAATGTATATAATACACTTTTCAGGGTCAAGCCCCACAGCTAGAAGTTGAGCGAAAAAGCTCCATATATTTTTTCTTAATTCTTGAGGATTTTGTCTGACTGTCAACGCGTGCAAATCAACTATGCCATAAACACAATTGTATTCATCTTGCAACTTCAACCAGTTTGACACAGCACCTATATAATTGCCCAAGGTCAAACATCCCGTGGGTTGTATTCCGCTATAAACTGTTTTTTTCTTATCCATTAATTAACTTTTCCTTTCAAATAAATCTAGTATGGTATTCTTTATCTCAGATTTTGGTATTACAAAATCATGCAGTATTTCCATTTCATCAAGCTCAGTTATGGCTTCGGGCGCTTCTATTAAGGTATATGCTTGAAGTTTTTTTATGCTCTTTATTGGATTGTCTTCTCTTTTTTTTGTAAGAGCGTATAATACATCCTGAGGGAACTTATAGGGATTTGCTGTGGACACAATAACCGATGGAGTATCTATATCATATGTCTCTGCCATATATTTGAAAAAGACGCTCATCCCCACTGCTGTATGCGGGTCCAAAAGATAATCATACTCGTCAAAGAAATTATCAATAACTTGATGGGTTTCTTCTTCCGTAGAATAATAAGCCAAAAACTGCGAGAACTTCTTACTCAATTCTTCCTCGTCAACTTCGTACCTTCCCGAATCTTTCAAATCATTCATAAGCTCAATTATAAACTTTTCATCCCTGTCTCCCAGTTCAAAAAGCAGTCTTTCCAAATTGGATGATATAAGAATGTCCATTGAGGGAGATATAGTCTTATAAAAATCCCTGTTTATGTTATATTCGCCGCTTTCAAAAAAGTCGGTGAGTACTTTGTTCTTGTTAGAGGCCACAATAAGGCGCTTTACGGGAAGCCCCATTCTACATGCGTAGTAGGCGGCAAGTATATTTCCGAAATTGCCCGAAGGCACCACAAAATTAATTTTGTCGCCATTTTGTATTTCGCCTCCGCTCAAAAGGTCAACATAAGATGAAATATAATAAGCTATCTGTGGCGCAAGCCTTCCAAAATTTATAGAGTTTGCCGAGGAGAGCATATAACCGTTTTCAAATAATTTCTTTCTTATCTTCTCATCGTTAAAGATGTCCTTGACGGCATTTTGGGCATCATCAAAATTGCCTTCTATACCTATTACATGAACATTTTCGCCCTCAGTTGTCTGCATTTGCAACTTTTGCATAAGACTGACGCCCTCGCTTGGATAAAAAACCACAATCTCCGTACCCTCTATATCTCTGAATCCTTCTAAAGCTGCCTTTCCGGTATCTCCGCTTGTTGCGACAAGTATCAAAGTCTTTTTATCTATGCCGGCTTTTTGCCTTGCGCCAGTCAACAGATGGGGTAAAATTGTCAACGCTATATCCTTAAAAGCAAGCGTTGGCCCATGCCACAGCTCTAGTAAGTATGTATTTTCATCAGCCTTAACAAGAGGAGCGGGCTCTCCCCCAAACCTTGCATATGCTTTATCAGCATATTCTAAAAGCTCTTCAAAAGTATAATCAGTGAGAAATTTTGACAAAACAAAAGCCGCCCTTTCTTTGTATTCTAAAGATTTCATATCCTCAAGCTCTTTTGGAGTTATCGGTGGAAAAGACGACGGAACATAAAGTCCGCCGTCATTTGCTATACCGTTCAAAATCGCTTGAGACGCCTTGTTTATCTCTTCGCCTCTTGTGCTTTTATAATTCATTAAACAATTACCTCAAAGTATTTAAGATTTTAATCTATATATTTAGCAAAAAAATCCGGTAGGTCTTCTTTGTCGCATGATACCGTAAGGACAAAGTGTACATCGTATTTTTCGGATATATCATCCAATTTTTTCATAAAAGAGCCCATCTCGGAAATCTCCACCCCTGCTATTCTGGCGGCTCCGTCTATGAACACATCCTTAATGTCATAGTTTGCGGATATCAGCCCCTTAATGAAACCTATAAGGCATTCTTCACCTTTTATTTGAGCCTCTTTGCTATTCAAGAACCTAATGGCGAACTTAATCTCTCTGACATACCTGTTTGTGTCCGTAAGAAAAACAATAAAACCGTCGGATTTGTCCAATGTTTGATTTGCCATATCAATAATTTTCTTTGTTTTTCCCGTACCTTTAGAACCATAAATAATTTCTATCATAGTATTTCTCCTTAAAAAATATTCGGTACTTTTATTATAGCAAGTATCCTTTTCCTTTTCAAGGGCAGCTTTGACAACTTTACCTCTTTTTAACCGCAGGGTTTTACAGTTCGGAATTTAATAATTGCTCGTTCTTGGCTGCAATTGAAAGAGCCTCGACCATTGAGAATATATCACCGTCCAAAAAGTTTTCCAAAGAATACAAAGTCATCCCTATTCTGTGGTCGGTGACCCTGCCTTGGGAATAGTTATAAGTTCTTATTCTCTCGGAACGGTCGCCTCTTCCCACCTGTGATTTACGGTTTTGGGCGTATTCTTTTTCCTGTATCATTTTATAATGGTCATAAAGACGACTTTTCATAACCTTGAGAGCTTTGTCTTTGTTCTTTATTTGGCTTCTCTCGTCCTGACATTCCACAACTATTCCCGTGGGAATATGCGTCATTCTGACTGCGCTGTCGGTTGTATTAACATGTTGTCCGCCGGCGCCGCCGCTACGGAAGGTATCTATTTTCAAATCCTTTTCATTCAAATCCACATCAATATCTTCAACTTCGGGCAAAACCGCAACTGTGATTGTGGATGTATGAACTCTGCCTTGTGATTCGGTTTCCGGAACTCTTTGCACCCTATGAACACCTGATTCATATTTCATCTTTGCATAAGCGCCTTTTCCGGCTATCATAAAAGTTGCCTCTTTTATGCCCCCCAATTCGGTTTCCTTTATATCAATCTCTTCAACCTTCCATTTTAATCTTTCAGCAAAACGATAGTACATTCTTCTGATTACCTGACCAAAAAGGCTGGCTTCCTCGCCCCCCGCTCCAGACCTTATTTCAATAATAACATTGTTGTCGTCCATAGGGTCTTTGGGAATAAGCAGCTGTTTTATCTCTTCCACAAGCTCTTCTTTCTTATCTTTTAATTCATAATATTCCATTTCTGCAAGCTCAGCCATATCTTTATCCTTAGAGCTTTTTATAAGTTCGTCAAGCTTTTCCATTTCACTGACCATTTCAAGATACTTTTCGTAAGTTTCAATAATCTCTACTAAAGCCGAGTGTTCTTTTACAAGTTTTCTCCATTCATCTTGCTTAGCAACTATTTCCGGCTTTGCAATAAGCTCGTTAAGCTCGTTGTACCTTTCTTTTAATTTATCAAGTTTTTCAAACATATTGCCTCTTAGTCCTTTCGTTTTGCCAAAACAACCCTTGCCACAGGCGGATTGTTGAGGTCATACACAAAATCTATATTATATTTTTTTTCAAACATTTCTTTTATTTGCTCGCCTTGATGTATGCCGGCTTCCATAATCAAGATACCTTTATTGTTCAAGTACTGATATGCCTTATCGCATAAATCCCTATAAAAATCCAAACCGTCAGCCCCTCCGTCAAGAGCGATTATGGGCTCATAGTTCCTAACTTCACTGTCCAATTCTTTAATATCTTCGGTAGGTATATAAGGAGGGTTGCAAAGAATTATATCAAATTTCCTGTCTTTAAGTTTTGAAAAAAGACTGCCCACAATAAATTCTATGTCCTCTAAATTGTGTTTCAAAGCGTTTTGTTTGGCAACTTCAATAGCGCCTTTAGAAATATCTGCTGCAGTCATTTCACATTCAACATTCAATTTTGTTGCTATCGCAATTGCTCCGCTTCCTGTCATAAGGTCAAGTATCTTAGGGTTTTCAAATTTCTTTGCTTGGTCTATGGCTGTTTTGACCAGATGTTCGCTATCAAATCTGGGAATAAGCACTCTTTGGTCCACATTGAAATCATATCCATAAAAACAAGTATGCCCCAGTATATATTGCAAAGGCATGCCTTTTTTACGCTGTTTGGCTATATCTTTGGCTTTTTGTCTATCAATAGATGACACTCTTTTTTTGTTGTTATATAAATCAGTACGGGTCTTACTTTCAAGCAGGCTCATATATATAAGCTCGGCTTCTGTCTTGTCTCCAATAAAATCTCCAAGTTCTCTTACTGCCTTTTCCACAGTTGTATAAGTAACAAAGCTCTCTGTCTTTTTTTCAGGGTCTTTTTCTAATGCCATAACGGTATTAAACGCAGTCAAAGCCACTTCCACCATTTTATCTTCAGGCTCTTTTGTGGTAAGTTTTTGAAGCAAAAGCCCGGGATATTTCATTATCCTTACAAATTTATTGTCATATTTAGCAAACATTTTTAATATTTCATAAGATATGCCCGCCACCACTGGAATAAAAGCAATTCTTATTAGTATTCTCTGCCACCAGTTATTAGAAAAAACATCCAAGGAAAAAAACAATATGCTAAAAACCATAATAATAAATAAGAAAGTGGTTCCGCATCTGTCATTGACAGTTGTCATCTTTTGTATGTTTTCAACTTTGAGTTCCTGTTGATGTTCATAACAATTGATTACCTTGTGTTCGGCTCCATGATATCTAAAAAGCCTTTTAATGTCTTTAATTTTCCCTACAAGAATTATATACCCCAAAAAGATAATTATTCTTACAAGACCTGCAATCAAGTTCAGAGTTATGGTATTTGGCTGAAAATTAAAAAGTCTTATTATGCCCTCTGTTATCAAATGAGGAATGACCACAAAAAGACCTATCGCAAGCGCTATGCCGATAATAAGGCTTATGCCAATAAGCACGCTCATAATATCCACATTGAACTTTTTGGCCAACCATTTTTCAAATTTGGAGGGTTCTTCTTCTTCTAAGCCCGAAAAAACTTCGCTTGAACGATTCAGGGTCTTTATGCCCAGCGCCATGCTGGACACAAAAGCCGCAACTCCTCTGATGACGGGCACCTTGAATATCTTGCTCTTTTTTTCCAGTGGTTCAAATCTCGATGATTCAACCACTACTTCGCCTTGGGGATTTCTCACCGCAGTTGCCATACTGCCTTTACCGCGCATCATAACCCCTTCAAGAACAGCTTGACCGCCTATTGAACATACTTTTTTCTTTTCCATATCATTCCTTTAATTAAATACAAAAATAGTGCAAGACAACTTGAGAAGGTCTTGCACTACTTATAATCAGATTTATTATTAAAGCTATTTCAGACCGGAATCGCCAAATCTCTTACGGAATCTGTCAACTCTTCCGCCTGACTCAACTCTCTTTTGTTTTCCTGAATAGAAAGGATGGCACTGATTGCAAATATCCAATTTTATTACATCGGTTTTTTTTGTTGAACCTATTTTGAACTTTGCTCCACAGGCGCAGGTCACATCTACTATTTTATAATCAGGATGTATTTTTTCTTTCATTGTTCCACCTCTTTTTCAAATGCAAGTTATATTATATATATTACCCTCTTCTTTGTCAATTAAAAACAAGTAAAAAAGCAAAAAAATCAACTGAGGAACAAAAAAATTCATTCTTCTGTAATCTCTGAATACAAACTTTTTGGGAAAAAAGATTTTTATTTCTCTTCGGTATCTTCTTTCTCTTCCGTATTTTCTTCTTCCTGCTCTTTGGCTTGCGCCTCTTCTTCGAGCAGCTTTTTGTAGTCGGTAATAATAAGATTTTTTATTCTTTCTCTTACTTCGCTGTTCAAAGGATGAGCAACATCTCTGTACTCTCCGTCAGGGCCTTTTCTGGATGGCATCACGACAAAGCAGTCTTCGCCTGTTTCTATGACTTTTATGTCATGAACTACAAATTCATCATCAAACACAATGCTTGCAACTGCCTTAAGTTTGCCATCTCTTTTTCTAAGTAACTTTACTCTAACATTTGTTATAGTCATAGTTCGCTCCTTTGACAATTATTGTCGTTAAAACAATTATACTATAATAAAAAATAGAATACAAGAGTTAATTTTATTATTTATTTACTCTTTTTAGGGTTTTTAGAACTATTAGTCTATATCTGACATATCATAATAAATATGTCTTACATAAAAAGCTTAAATAAGGTTCATTTTATAGGCGCGGGGGGAATAAGTCTTTCTGCGTTAGCAAAACTTATGCTTAAATGGGGCAAGAATGTTAGCGGTTCTGACACAAGTTTTTCCAACAATGTAATTGAGCTTATGGAACTGGGCGCGGATATATGGATAGGGTCAGACCCGTCCGCCATAAAAAAAGTTGACCTTGCGGTTTATTCCTCCGCCATAAGAGAAAATGACAATGAGCTTAGTTATTGCCTAGCTAACAATATTCCTATTATGGAAAGGCATATTTTTCTGGGGCTTATCGCAAAGGAATTTTATAATACAATAGCCATAGGCGGTACACACGGAAAGACTACATGCTCGGCAATGCTTAGCTATATTATGAAAGAATCAGGCAAAAGCTTTTGTGGTCATATAGGAGGAGAGGTCAATGACATGGGGAACTTATATTACACCGGCAACAGGTATTTTGTCACAGAGGCATGCGAATACAAAAAAAGCCTTCTTAGCATCCCCGCTGATATTGCTGTTGTTTTGAATGCTGAGAGCGATCATCCTGACACATTTTCCGACCTTAATGATGTCTACCGTACTTTTGATATCTTTTTAACAGAGCAAAAAAACTGTTTAAGTCTTGTTTGTTATGATACTGACTATTACAAAAACCATTTCCAAAGCAAATTTCCCGGCGTATTAACTTTTGGAACTGATATAAATTCAACTTTTATAATAAATGAGATAAAAGAATATAAAATGGGATATT
>CAZVHD010000059.1:3863-8375 GCA_964626765.1 uncultured Christensenella sp. | reverse complement strand
ATCCTGAGCAATATAATTGAATGTTTATTAAATTCTGTCAATTCTCCATCTTGAATAATAATTTCCTCAATTAGGTTTTTCTTAAGCTTTAATTCTTCAAACAAATCCCTAACATTCTCATTTGCTTTAATTTTATATATATATACATTTCGCCCACCACATCCATCAATCGGCTTTACAATAAATTCGTTGTTTTTATTAATAAAATCTACAAATTCATCTAAATTACAAACTCTTAAATCTAACCAATCTCTTTTTATATAATTTTTAAAAATTTTATTAAATTTTGCCTTATCCCTAAAAATGTAAGCGTCTTTTTTATCATTATATACTTTTTGCAATTTAATAAGATTTCTAAAAACAAAAAAAGTCTTTTTTTCAGTATGTTTTTTATTATAAAACTCATATAAAAAATAATCAGAAACAGAGCACCCATATATCATAAAGGATAAAGCATAGTCTATGCCAATAAATATTTTTTTGAGCATTCCTGCCCTAGGGAAATTATCTTTACATTTCACAAAGAACTTTTTAATTGTCATTATTAAAAGATTCATAGCATCTCCTTTTCATAAAAAATCTTCAAATCAAGATATTTCATCATATACACACCCTCTTGATAATTTCCTATATCCTCTTTATTTTCTATTCCACTAAGGTTGTTGATAATATATTTTGGGAAGTTACACCCGCAACTATAGGCATGAGGGTATCCGCCCCCAAACCTTGGGTTCACTTCTGATAGCAAGTACTTTCCATCCTTTTCATAAATGTCAATATCAATCTGCCCGATGTATCCAGCCTTTTTAACAAAGTTTTTTATGAATTGGAACAGCTTTTCATCCTTAAAAGATATTGATTTATCGGTTTCGCCAGCTCGCATAAGGAGTTTTTTCTTGGTGAATATTGACACGATTTCTTTTGACAAAAGGTCAACATAAACATCCGCTCCTATTTCATAGCCCCCCATAAGCTCCTGTATCATTAAACCGTCATAACGCTTGAATATAAATTCTAATTCTTCAAAATCATTAACTTTTTGTATTTGATTGCTACAACTTCCGCATATAGGTTTTACAAATATGGGAAAGTCTATTTCTTTATTTCCCAAAGCATTTTTAAAATCAGTTAGATTATCATAACTTTTTATGGTGTCTATATCGTTAACTTTACAAAAATCGTGCATTTTCATTTTGTTTAGGCTCATTTCCACAGTCTCATAATCGGAAATAATTGGAACTATACCCTCTTTCAAAAATTTATCTTTGTTTTCCGCTAATAAACTAAGTTCAGGGTCTATGAGCGAAAAAACACCTTTTATATTTTCTTTTTTGCATATATTAAGAACAGTATTTATATAATCTTTATCGTCAATTCTAGGCACAATATAATGCTTGTCCGCATCATAAAGAGCTGGCGCAAGCTTATCGCAATCAGCCGCCACCACTTTACCTTTGTTTTCCAATTCTTTTTTGAAAAACTGAACTATTTTATTTCTTGTTCCTGCGCTTAATATGAGTATATTCATTTTACCTCTTGTGCTAACTCATCTTTATTTATTATGACAGCAGAATCATATTTCATCATCACAATGTTTTCGTCATAATTTCCTATTTCTGTTGGATTAGATATATTGTTTACATTGTTATACATTAATTTAGCAAAATCCACACCACATCCGAAAGCATTTAAGACTGCAGCGCTAAATCTAGGATTAATTTCCGTTAAAATATACTTATTATTGTTTTTGAAGAACTCCATATCAACTGGACCTATAAATTCAAATTTATCTGTTATTTGCTTAATAAAATTGTTTAAATCATTACAGATAAAAGAATAAGATTGTATTGTTCCTCCAATTGAAGCAAGAATCTTATTCTTAGAAAAGGTAGATACTAATTGTTTGTTAATAGCGTCTACATAAACATCAACATCTATATCATCACCGCTTATATATTCCTGAATTATTAGGGAATTGTCATCATTATAGGCTTCTAATAACTTAGTGCTATTTTCAATCTTCCTAGCCCCTACGCTTCCTCTACCTTTTCTTGGCTTTACAAAAACGGGAAAATCTATTTTACCTAGTTTTCTTCCTTTTTCAAAATCGTTTATATTTTCATAGGTCAAAATTGTCTTTATACCTTTTGCAACAAATGCCTTATACATTTCATATTTATCAAGGCATATTTTAGCTGTTTCATAGTAAGGTGTGAATACAATGATTCCTTTATCTTCAAATATTTTTCTGTTTTTAGATAGTATCTCTGTCTCAACATCTAACATTGTTGTTATGGCATTGATGTTTTCTATTTCACAAATTTTTATCAATTTTGTTAAGTATTCATCTGATTTTACATCAGGTAAGATATAATATTTATCAGCGCAATATAAAGAAGGTGTATATGCATTATGAGATGTGGCTACAACTTTAGTTTTTACCCCTAAAGATTCTTTAATCTCTTTTATGATTTGACCATGTTTGCCTGCGCTACAAAACAATAAATTAAGATTTTTCATTTTCCCCTTCCCCTATCTCTTCCTTTGTTCCCTTGAATTCAGGCGTGTAAGCATTTTGTCCTTGTGATATGCCATCTCTTTTAATCACTTTTGTTATGGTCTTAAATATTATTTTCATATCACCTAAAAATGTAATATTGTTTACATACTTAACATCTAAATTGAATTTATTTTCCCATTCTATTGCATTTCTACCTTCAATTTGAGCAAGTCCGGTCAATCCTGGCTTTGCCAATAAACGTTGCGACTGAAAATCGTTATACCTTTCAATATATTTCATATAAAGAGGTCTTGGTCCTACAACGCTCATTTTGCCAATAAAAATATTGAAAAGCTGTGGCAATTCATCCAAAGACAATGCTCTAATTAATTTACCGAATTTGGTCAACCTTTTTTCATTAGTCAACAATTCCCCGTTTTCATCTTTTGCATTTGACATTGTACGATATTTTAATAAATGAAAAGGTTTGCCATCAAGTCCAGCTCTTTCTTGCACAAAAAATGGATTACCTTTCATTGCAATAGCCACAATGGGTGTGAAAATTATAAAAAAGGGCAAAAGCGTTAAAATTACCGCTCCGCTTGATACTACATCAAAAACCCTCTTAAAAAACTTCCTGTACATCAAAAAAGCTCCTTTACCAAAGCGATAACAAAATCTATCTCTTCCGTTGTCATTTTTGTATCGCTGGGCAGGCACAAGCCACGGTTGAATATATCTTCGCCGATACTTAACTCTTCTTCGTTTTTTGAAGTGAAGAATTTGTACCGGCTATAATATGGCTGTGTGTGCATTGGTTTCCATATTGGCCTTGCCTCAATATTATTTTCTGCTAACTTGTTTATTATATCCATAGGCTTAACCTTGCTCGATTTTTTCAAAGTCATACAAGAAAGCCAATGATTCGGCTCGCTCCATTCGGGTACAGGCATCATTTCAATATCGTCTATACCGGAAAACGCCTCTTTATATCTGTCATATATAGCTTTCTTTTGTTGTATTCTTTCATCAAGTATAGTGAGTTGACCTCTTCCTATGCCGGCAGATACATTGCTCAGGCGGTAGTTATAGCCAAGTTCGCTATGCAAATAGTGCGGCGCGTCATCCCTTGATTGAGTTGCCCAGAATTTTGCTTTCTTAATTGCATTTTCATCGTTTGATAGGACCATTCCGCCACCCGAGGTGGTGATTATCTTATTGCCATTAAAAGAAAGCACAGATATTTCTCCAAAAGACGCGGTTTGTTTTCCTTTATATTTTGCGCCCAGACTTTCCGCAGCATCCTCAATAATGGGTGTGTTATAATCTTTACAGATAGAAATTATTTTATCGTAGTCACAGGCTTGTCCATAGAGATTAACGGTAATTACCGCTTTGGGCATTTTGTCATTTTCTTTTGCCCACTCAAAGGCTTTTTTTATAGCTACAGGACACATATTCCAGCTTTCATAATCGCAATCAATAAAGACAGGCGTTGCTTTTTCATACATGACGCTGTTGCAACTTCCCGAAAAAGTCAAAGATGAGCAAAAGACCAAGTCCCCTTCTTTGACACCCAACCATTTGAGAGCCAAATGAATCGCCGCTGTGCCGCTCACTAAGGCGGCCGCATATTTTCTGCCTACCTTATTGGCGACTTCCTTTTCAAACAAATCCACATTCTTTCCCAAGGGGGCTATCCAATTTGTATCAAAGGCTTCCTTTACATATTCCATTTCCTTTCCACATAAATGTGGCGAAGCCAGATATATTCTTTTTTTCATACATTCCTTTATTTTTATATTTTATATTATATATTATTAAGGCAAAATAAAGTATATCATATAAGAATAATGAGTTCAAGCGTTTTTACTTTATATGGAAATTATAATTGTTGCAACAAGAAAAAAGCCCTTCCGAAGAAGAGCTTTTTTCGTATGTTAGGTCGGTGTTTTTGTCCTCATTCTATCCTTAATTGGTCGGCTACAAGAGCTATGAGCTCGCCATTCGTT
>CAZVHD010000059.1:0-3853 GCA_964626765.1 uncultured Christensenella sp. | reverse complement strand
ATATCTTTATGCCGAATATGGTGTTGATATTTTCAATTTTGCCTCTATTCCATGCAACCTCTATTGCATGTCTTATGGCTCTTTCCACCTTGCTTGCAGTGGTATTAAAGTTTTCCGCAATTGAGGGGTAGAGCTTTTTTGTAATATTATTTATCATCTCGGGTTTATTGACGGAGAGTTTGACTGCCTCTCTCAAAAACTGATATCCCTTGATGTGAGGAGGTATACCGGCTCTTATGAAGATGTTGGATAGTTTTTCGTCCAAAATCCTATTTTCGCCTATTCTTAGTCTGACCGAACTGGGGCCGGCTTTCAGCTTGAGTATTTTCGCTCTTAATTCGTTCATACTGAAAGGCTTTTTCATGACACAATGCGCCTCTAGACGGCTTTCGTCATAAATCGCGCATCCGTCTTCAGTTGTTACAACCAATATGGGTCTTTTGCTGAAATGCCTAAAACAATCTTGCAGATCCATACCGTTGGACATCGCCAAATCAAAAATGAGCACATCAATCAAGTTGAGCGCTCTTAGCTCTCCGGCGTCGGAGATAGTTGCTATAAGGTTAATCTCGCTATCTTCTGTAAAAAAGTTTTTTGCATCAAGCAATAAGGAAGCATTGCTGTCTGCGAAAGCAACATTCAGTTTGTTCATAATTTTACTCCTATTTGATGGTTTTTTTGTATATAAGTCAATTATATCAAAGATTTTTCAATAGTCAATAGGTTAAATGAAATAAATTTGTACAATATTGTTAAAACTTCTTTTATCATGTCGAAATATGTTATATCGTTATATTTTATAGATATTTATGACATATACCTTGTTACTTCCTTTTCAATCTTTTTTAAGAATTCAACCATCTCCGCCATAGAAATATCGCTCATTTTATACATTATGCTATCACGGTCAAGATTTTTATTCTTTTCCATATAATAATAATAAAAAATTTCAATCATCTGGGAAGGGCTTAATAGGTATTGCGTACCTTTCTTCAAAACCATTTGCCAGTTATCATTAAAATAAAGCTCAATATTTTTTATAAAATTTGTCAAAAAAATCACCTCACAAGCTTGCTAAATATTTAGACTACTATATTATAACAAATAAAGCTCAACATATCAATATGTTTTACCGATATTTTGACAGACCGTTCTATATAAGTATATTGTCATGTTCAAGAATCTTTATCTGATGATACTCTTATTGTTTTGATATTTTATAACAAGAAAGCTGATTTTTGGTTATTTTCTATGCTTTGTGCTATAATAATTTATAGGAGAGAAAAATTATGGACAACAAATTTACTAATCATTTAGTTAATGAAAAATCACCTTATCTTTTGCAGCATAAAAACAACCCCATAAACTGGTTTCCATGGGGAGAGGAAGCCTTAACTAAGGCAAAAAAGGAAAATAAACCTTTGTTTATAAGCATTGGTTACAGCGCCTGTCACTGGTGTCATGTAATGGCAAAGGAAAGTTTTGAAAATGAAGAGGTTGCAAAGATTCTTAATGAGAATTTTGTTTCAATCAAAGTTGACAGAGAAGAAAGAGAGGACATAGACAGTGTTTATATGGCGGCTTGCATAGCCATGAACGGACAAGGGGGATGGCCGCTTACCGTTATTGCAACTCCAGATGAGAAGCCCTTCTTTGCGGGAACATATTTACCAATTAAATCTGCCATGGGCAAGATAGGACTTATTGATTTATTAAATAATATTAAAAGATTGTGGACAAAAGACAATTCAAAGCTTATGGATTATGGACAAGAGCTTACCGAGTATCTAAAAAAACAAAATAGCACAAGCGTACGCCCTTCCACAAAAGGAAAGGATGTCTTTTACAAAGCTTTTGAGCAGTATGATATCCTATATGATAAAAAATACGGTGGCTTTGGGCAGGCTCCAAAGTTCCCCGCAGCTCATAATCTTATGTTCCTTATGAGGTACTATCATTTTGAGAATAATCAAAAAGCCATGGATATGGTTGAAAAAACCCTTGAATCAATGTACAGAGGAGGAATATTTGACCATAGAGGCGGAGGCTTGTGCAGGTATTCAACCGATGAAAAATGGCTTGTTCCCCATTTTGAAAAGATGCTCTATGACAACTGTCTTCTTTCCGTAGCTTATCTTGAGGCCTATCAGATAACCAGAAAAGATATCTATAAAAATATAGCCGAATTCACTTTGGAATTTATCATAAGAGAACTTCTTTCCACTAAAGGCGGCTTTTGGACAGCTCTTGACGCCGACGCTGAAGGCAAAGAGGGATTGTTTTATACTTTTGATAAACAGGAGATAGAAAACCTTTTGTGCGGAGGGGCGGAAAAGTTTATTAAAAGATATAATATAACAGAAGAGGGTGATTATGAAGGCAAAAATGTAATAAACATTATAGACCAAAAATGTCTTTATAATGATAAAGAAATGCAGAAAATGGTTCAGGCGGTTTATCATTATAGAAAGAACAGATATAAACTTGGGGTGGATGACAAAATTTTGACATCCTTAAATTCTCTTGCGATATGGGCCTTTATAAAAGCGTATGAGGTGACTGGGAATGATGGATATTTGACTATCGCAACAAAGGCTGTGAACTTTATAGAAGAAAATCTGATTGATGAAAATGATAATATCTATGTCAGCTTTAGAGACAAAAGGTCGGATATTATGGGCATGCTAGACGATTACGCATATTATGCGTTTGCTCTGGTAAATATGTATGAGGCAACATTTGAATTAAAGTATCTCAAAAGGGCGATGACCTTTGCAGCCAAACTTATTAAGAATTTTGAGGATAGCGAAAACGGAGGTTATTTTCTTAATGACAAAAGAGCAAGGAATTTAATTTTTTCTCCTAAGGAGACCTTTGACGGCGCCAAGCCTAGTGGTAATTCTATGACGGGATATGTTCTGAACAGCCTTTCCAGATTGACCGGACAAAAGGAAATAGTAATTGCCGCAAGCCGTCAATCGCAATATTTGAACAGCGTAGCCGGATTCAACGGTAACCATTACAGTTTCGCTCTTATTGCTCTTATGTTGGAATATTATCCTGCAAGGGAAATAACTGTTGTGGCAAAAAACAACGATGAAATATCATCTATACGAGAAAATAAAAAGGTGTTTCAGCCCAATACCAATTATATAGCCAAATTTATTGACGGAGATGACCCATCTGATTTCATTGAATTTATGAAAGATTATGAGCTAAAAAATAATACTACAACATATTATGTATGCGAAAACAATAATTGTAGAGTTGAAAATAAATTATAATATATAATGTGTATATAATAAGAAAAAGACGGTTTTTAAGAATTTATGTCAAAGCGGTCTTTTTCTTTTTTCAGTTTGGTTTTTATGGCAAATAAAGCGTTGTCAATCTTTTTGACAGTGACGCCAATTTTTTTGGCTATTTCATTATAGGAATAGCCATCGAAATATAGCTTTATTATTTTATTTTGCTGAGGAGTCAAATTTTGCTTGAGTTTCTTGTAAAAATTATCAGTCCATTCCCTTTGAAGATAAAGATCCAAAGGGTCCTGAACATGTTCGGAAGCGTTTGTTATAACTGAATTTTTTGCGTCCGATAAAGACGACGCTTCGTTGAGAGGTTTATGCTTATTTCTGGTGGCGGCTCTTATGGAATCAATAACACGGGTTTTTATACAAGTGTAAACAAAAGAGGAAAAAGACCTGTTTTTTCCACTGTCATATGTATGCGCCGCATTGATTATCGCCATGAGTCCTTCTTGAAAAAGGTCTTCCTGCTCTCCGCCCGTTAAAAAGCTTTTTCGGACTATGCTTCTTACCATGCCGGTATACCTTTTTATAAGGATATCAAG
>CAZVHD010000058.1:0-8389 GCA_964626765.1 uncultured Christensenella sp. | reverse complement strand
CAATAACTTGTTTTGAAGGGGACAAGGACAGTCCGCGAGATACTGAAAGTTATGATATATGGATAAAGAGCGGAATTAAAAAAGAAAACATCTATTTTCTTGGCAAAAAACATAACTGGTGGGGCCCAGCCGGAAAGACAGGCCCTTGCGGACCGGACACCGAGATTTTTATTATAACAGACAAGCACCCTTGCTCAAAAGAATGTTCGCCTGCTTGTTCATGCGGAAGGTTTTTAGAGATATGGAACAATGTTTTTATGGAATATGACAAAAAGCCCGACGGCTCTTATTTGCCCTTAAAACAAAAAAATGTCGATACCGGCATGGGTCTTGAAAGAACAGTTGCGGTTCTCAACGGATACGATTCAGTATACCAAACAGATGTCTTTTCCAACGCTATGAAGCTGATAGACAAAAATAGTGAAAAAGGATATCTTCGAGAAAAAAGAATTATTGCCGACCATATAAGAACAGCTATGTTTATGATGGGGGACGAAAAGGGCATAACTCCATCCAATGTGGACCAGGGTTATGTTTTAAGAAGGCTCATTAGGCGGGCTGTTAGGTTTGCAAGACATATTGGTCTAAAAAGCGATTGTCTTATTGAAATTATTAAAGTTTTTGTCGATACCTATAAAGAGGTCTATTCTGATATAGCAAAAAATAAAGAAAAGATACAGGATGAGCTCAAAAGAGAAATTGAAAAGTTCAATAAGACCGTTGAGCAAGGATTAAAAGAGTTTGAAAAACTGCTGAAATACATTCAAAACGGCAAGATGAGCGGAAAGGCGGCTTTCAGGCTTTATGACACTTTTGGATTTCCCATAGAAATGACCTTGGAGCTTGCTAAGGAACAGGGAATAAGCGTTGATAAAGAAGGCTTTGACAAAGCTTTTGAAGAGCATCAAAAAAAATCCAAAGCCGGCGCTGATAAGAAATTCAAGGGAGGCCTTGCCGATAACACAGAACAGACAAAAAAACTGCATACAGCAACTCATCTTTTGCTGGCGGCTTTGAAAAAGGTGCTAAAAGACGATGATATTCACCAAAGAGGCAGTAATATTACCGCTGAAAGATTGAGATTTGATTTTAATTTTTCAAGAGCGTTGACAAGTGAAGAAAAAACTATGGTAGAAAATTTTATTAATGATATAATAAAAGAAGAGGTTGAAATAAGGCAGGAGGAAATGAGTGTAAAGCAGGCAAAAGAAATAGGCGCCGAGGGAATGTTTTCCGATAGATACGATGAAAAAGTCAAAGTATATAGCATCGGACCATATTCAAAAGAAATCTGCGGCGGACCTCATGTAAAAAATACACGCGAGCTTGGAAATTTCAAAATAAAGAAAGAACAATCAAGTTCAAGCGGAGTAAGAAGAATAAAGGCCGTTCTTAGCGAATAAGGAGAGTTCTATGAAATACATAATAAAAGCTGTAAGTCTTATTTTGATGTTGGTTTTGCTGTCCGCTGTTATGTTTGGTTGTGGAAAAAACGACGAAGACAACGAACCCGAGGAAAAACCCGATTTGCATAGGGCAATGTTGGAGTATGAAGAAAAAACCCAAAAAAAGTCTATGTTTGAGGGTGAATTCAAAGTTACCTTTTTCCAAAAGTCAGGCGGTGAAGTTAAGCCCCAAAGCATAGCGCAAAAACTTGTTGCAGAGAGAATTCAAAACGAGGACCAAATATATATTGATGCAAAACTGGGCACATCCTTTATTAGCGAAGGCTTTATGGGCTATTTGGAAGCGATAATATCTATATTAAATTCAGCCTCGGACGAGGAAATGAGTGTGGACCAAGAAATTTTGAAATATTTAAACGGGGAAACCGAGTTTAGAGGGCTTTTGGGATATGATGGATTGGGCACCTATAACGTAAAAGGCGACTATAACGAAACAGGACAAACTCCCGACTATAAGGATGATATGGGAAATCCCTATTGGTTTAGCGTGGATGAAGTTTCCGTAATAAATCTTATGCATAATATGAATATTAGCGGAAGCTTTTCCCTCAAGGATTATCTTATGTTTTCCACAATGATTGATTTGAGCCCCTCCGAGGAATGGGTAAGAAGGGATGAGGAGGAAGAATTTTTTAGCGAGGATGAAGAGGCCTATATGTACGCTATAACCACATACGGAGCAAAATTGAGAGCTTTGATAGCAGACATGATTGGCGAGGCTGAGGAAAACTTGGATTCTGACGAATACGCTGAAGAATTGCAGCTATACGCAGATATTTTTCCCACCGTTATGTCTTGGCTTTCCGTTCATGATTCCAAAGTGGACGCCAAAGTGGATAAAGATGGGAACATGCGTTCTTTTGCGTCTTCAATAACTGTGGATTTAAACATTAATATAGAAGAATTGAGAGATATCTTAGAGTTGTTAATAGAGGACGACCCCGATATAACGCCTTCCACAATAAGAATGGCTATGTTGGGAATGAGTTTAATATTGACATCAGCCACAGGAAGCAACGATGTGTGGACAATAAGGTTTGAGCTTGCGACACAAGAGAATTTTTATTATGATGAAAACTCCATTGATTTAAGCGAAAAGGACCAAGAATTATTTATACCAAACAGCGAAGATGTGGAAGGAAGAACGGAAATACGAATTGAGGCAAATGAAAACTAGTTTTCATTAAAATAGGCAATTTTAGCTTTTAGAAAGAGCGGATGTAAAACAGGAAAAACAATAGACATTAAGACGGCGTTTGACGCTATGTGAACAGCATAGAACAAAACGCCTCTTGCATATATGGCAAAAAACAAGGTGAAAAAGTTGATTCCCGACGCTCCGTAAGCAAAGGCGGCGTCAACAAGACTTGTAATAACGCCGAATAAAAAGGTCATAAAAACTCCAATGATTATAATAATTATATTGTTGTGGTAACGGTTGAAAAAAAACGAAGAGACAAGAGCGACCAGAGGCCAGTATATAAAATAAGCAATAATCCAGGTATTAAAGCCAAAAATAGAAACTTCTACAGCGCAAAAAACCAAAACAGAAGCAAGGGACATCTTCCATCCAAAACTAAGGCTAAAAAGAAAAATAAACAAAGTGACCACTTCAATATTAGGCAAACTCATAAGAGCCAGTTTGCCGCCTGTTAATATGGCGGCAAAAAGACCGATAAGAACTATTTTCTTAATTCTTATATGAGACTCTTTCATCCTATTATGACCAGGTGGATATTGTAAACAGGTATTCAGCCCCGTCAACAAGAGGGGTTTTATCCACATTATTCGCGGCGCCATAATAAGTCTTGTCATTAAATTCAAAATCATAAGAGTAATCTCTTTCTTTTACCGTATCTATAGTATGATACAACGCCACAAACTCATTTTCCGATGAATCGGGAAAAAGCCCTATGGGAGCGAAGGTTTCAGGGTCGGTTTCTACGGTGATGGAATTTACAAACTGACCGTACGCCGAAACAGTGGAATCATAAGAAAAAGCTGAATCTTCTTCTTGTGTTAAGGAAAGGAGCAAATCACTAAGATAGCCGCTCGACTCTCTTTCATAGCGAGCCAGTTCGTTATGTTCCTTGTCAACAATTAAAAGAACAACCTCTTTTAATTCTTCATCGTTGTTGTCGTCAGCGTCTTGACATGCAACAAAAGATAGAAGACTAAAGAACAAAAGCAAAACGACCGAAATTTGTAATAGTTTTTTCATAAATATATACCTCCAAATAAAAATCGCTTTCAGCCAAAACGGAAAAAGCGACAAAGAGATATAACAATTTGTTATAATCAAGCCTCAATCTCCCTCCGAGATGGGTTTATCTTGAATTTAGGCAGGTCTCCTGACTTTGAAAGGAATTTCTTCCCGGCAACCTTCCCTCTTATAAAGAAGTGGTTATTTTGCCTTAATCATACAGTAGCGGGGGCTGTCAGCTTTTACGCTGTTCCCTTTTATCGCTGAAAAGCGAACCTAAATTCTATTTAAGTTATTAACATTATAGCTCTTAAATAAAAACAAAGCAATAAATAAACAAGAATATATTGAATTAATTAAAAAATGTAATATAATACCATTATGAAGATATATATCAATGAAAAAGAATTTGAGATTGAAAAGCAGTCATCGCTAAAAGATATCCTGGAAAAAGAGGGTCTGTACTTTCCGTGTGGCGGACAAAAAAAATGCGGAAAGTGTAAAATAGAGTGTAAAGAACTTATTCCAACTCAAGCGGACAGACGATTTTTAACTCAAAACCAAATAGATAAAGGCATACGCATAGCCTGCGACAAAATAGCTAAAGAAAACATAAAAATTTATTTTGAAAAGTCAAAAAAACCTGCTGCAAGGAAATTGGAATATTGTAATATTTTGATTGATATTGACACCCAAACAATAACCATAGGGATACTTGAGGATGAATTAGTGGAAATTGTTAAGGTTGAAAACAACATTGAAAAGGCTAAAAACAAGACATATTCACTAAGGTCTGTTGTAGCCAAAGAATCAATAGAATTATTTGAAAAATATTCGGTTGCCAAAGCCGATACTTTTGCTCTGAGTTGTGACAGATATTATTCAGAACTATTAACTCAAAAACCTATGGAAAACGGCGGTGAAGTTTTGGACGCTTTGGATTATATGTTGCCGGGAGAAAGCCTTTATATCTTGCCTTTTGTGAAAAATACTTGCGCAAAGATTTTGACAGCCGCATTGGCAAAGACTTTTCCGCTTGTTGTTATGGATTGTCAAGATACTTTTACTTTGGCGTTGATTGACGAGGAAGAAAACTATATCATAAGGCATAAAAATGTGTCATACCAAAAAGAAGAGCTTGTGGCGCTAAGAACCAGTTTGGATTATCTTTTGGAAAAGATACAAAGACCCCCGATAATAAATTTATACGGGAACTATTCTAAAGCTATGGAAGATGTGCTAGATGACATGAGTTACGCAGTTGAGGAATCGTCCCTGTTTGAAGTTATGGCGGGAAAAATTTTTAATAATAGAATGAGGGCAAAGCTATTTAGAGTTGCAAACAAAACTTCCCTTTTAACCCCCTTGCAAACAGATAAATGGCAAGAGCTTTTTTTATCGGCAAATAACAGATATAACAGCCATTGAGCGGTTTTCCAAAATCAATATGTTTTCAATATCCTCTCGTACCTGAGAGAGTTTATCTAATAAAACAAATATATCAATTTGTAAATCAACAAGTTTCATATAAGAATTTTGATAATTGAGCGCTCTTTCCGGATTTCTAAAGGATGCTATGTATTCCCCTTTATCAAGAAGACGGTTCATATTTATTATAGAATTGGTTTTGAGCGTTTTTAGGTAGTTGAGAATTTTTGAGCAATATCTGGATTGTGGACAGCAAAGCAAAAAATTAATTATATCCAGCTGATTTTCACTCAAGATTATGAGTTTTTCCAATAGATTTGTGGAAGAATCGGAGATGTTGTAATTGGAAAGAGCCTGATTGTACTCTCTTGCCATCTTTTCCACGGCATCAGTATCAATTTGCATATATAAGACCTCGCTTTCAATTTAATATATGCTTATGATAATAATTTGGTGAGGGGATGATTTGTTTACTTTTTCTTTGTCAAGATAAGCGCTGAATTTATGGCGACAAGAACCGAGGAAACATTGTGCAACAGGGCGCCCCAAACCGCGCTTAAAAGACCCGCCGCGCTCAAAACGACTGTTGTCGCATTGATAAAAAGACTAATAAAAATATTTATGTGAATGGTTTTGACCCCTCTTTTTGCAAGGCGCAAAAAGGAAGGAATTTTGGAGATGTCGTCGTTAAGAAGGCTAATCTCTCCTGCTTCTATTGCCGCTTGCGAGCCCATAGAACCCATGGACATCGAGGTGTCGCTTTTGGCAAGAGCGGGAGCGTCGTTCACTCCATCGCCTATCATAAGAACTCTTTTCCCGTCTTTTCTAAGCTGCAATACGGTCTCTGCCTTTTGTATGGGCAGTTTGTTGTAATAGTAATTGTCAAACTTCAATTTATCGGAGATATCTTTTGCTGCTGAAAGCGTGTCTCCTGTTATTAAAACGGTATGGTAGTTCATTTCTTTAAGCTCTTTTATTGTTTTATAGGCCGAAGTTTTTATGTTATCTTTTAATGAAATGGCGCCTTCTAATTTGTCGTCAATAACAATTGCGACTATGCTTTTGCCCCTGTCAAAACGGTCTACAATACTCTCAAAAGTCTCAAATCTTTTTTGGGCTTCAGAAGCCTTGAGAATTTCCACTTTCTTTTCATTCACATACGCTTGCACGCCCAGGCCAGTTTTTATTGTGGTATTTTTCGGGGCGGTTGGCTTTTTTCCATAATAATTAAGGATTGCCTTTGCGATAGGGTGTTCTGACTGCAGTTCAGCGCTTGCAGCGTAAGAAAGGAGAGTGTCTTTATCCAATGAAAAAGTTTCGACCCTGTCAACTTCAATCTTACCCGTGGTAATAGTGCCTGTTTTATCAAAGGCTATGGTGTCTATTTTGCTAAGAACTTCCAAGGCGCTTCCGTTTTTGATGAGAATACCTCTGCGAGAGGCGTTGCCTATAGTTGCGGATATAGCGGTGGGCGTTGCCAAAACAAGCCCGCAAGGACAAAAGACAACCAGAACGGCAATACCTCTTGCCAAGCCTTCGGTTATGTTTATTGAGCCAGAGGTTATGGCAAAGACAAGAAGGGCTACAAGCAAAGCTAGGGGAACAAGCTTTGAAGCAATTTTGTCTGCGGCGCGGGCAATGGGCGCTTTATTTTTCACGGCGGTTTTATAATAATCAATGAGTTTTGAAAGAACGGTTTCATCGCTCTTTTTTGTGATACGAATTTCTAGGGGGTGGGTTAGGTTCAAGGTCGAGGAATAGACCTCGTCGCCGATTGCAACATCCCTTGGCAAAGATTCTCCGGTCAAGGACGCTTGATTAACAGAGCTTTCTCCCTCAATAACAATACCGTCAAGAGGTATTTTTTCATCGGCTCTCACCAATATAACCTCATCTATGTTAATATCCCAAACTGGCTTTTCGGTATACCCATTATCGGTCTTTAGGGTTGCCTTTTGGGGGCTTAAGGAGATTAGCTCTTTAATGGCAGAGCGGCTCTTTGAGGCTGTGAAATCTTCAATAATTTCTCCTACAGCCATTAAAAAGGCAATTTCAGCAGCTACAAAAAAGTAGTTTTCATGGGCGTGAAAGCCCGAGAAGAAAACAGAGAATATTCCCATAATAAGGCTTGCGGTAAGAGCAAGGGCGATAAGAACAGAAGTGACAATCTTTTTTTCTTTGAGAGATAAAAAAGCTTGTTTATAGATGGGCGCTCCACAAATAATGACAGCTATCCAGCCCACATCCAAAAGGGCAAAAACAGAGTCTGAGTATAGCTCCATCTTGAAAAAGACATAGCTCAGTACTACCGACACAAAAGCTATGCCCAGAGAAAAAAGAGTCTTTATTTTATCTTTTTTGGTGTCTTTTGGGGGAAGGTTGCAAGAACAGTCCCTTTGGTCTAAACAACAACTCTTTGGGGTTTTTTCATGATTGCATAGAGCGCAGTCTTTGTTCATTTTTCCCTATCTCTTTTTATTTTTTTTGATGTTGTCTTTTTTCTTATCCATTTTATAGATGATAAACGCTGCAGATATGGCAACAGCCATGCCGATAGGTATCATTGTAGATTGCCCTATATCCAGACCTAAGGCAAAAGTTGTGATTGTTATGACAAGACAGATAACAAAGGGTATAACAGTGAGTTTCATATACCTTGATAACAAAACAACTCCCAGCCCTCCGAAAATCGCCGGTATGACATAAGGGGAAACAGGCGCTAAAACATCCAAAATACCTTCGGAAAAGATAGTTAAGGGGATGAGTCCGATAACTATTATAAGGGTGGTCACGATGGTGGAAACCGCTACGGATATGGTTGTTACGATTTCTTCCTCTTCGCTGCCCTGTTTGGTTTTAAGGATTGTTTGCGTGTTCAGAGCGCAAGGTAGCTTCAAATTCGCAATATTTCCCGTGATAAATGTTTGGTATTGAGCGCCGCTGCCAAGAAGAGGCGCGTAGCTTACCGCTTCCACAATCCCGATTGCCCAGTATCCCAGTATAAACATAAAAGAGCCTCCAACTGCAGACCAACTGGGTTTTGCGCCCGTTGCAAGGCAAAATATAATGGGAATAAGAATAAGGGTTGCAATAGCAAGCCAAGTGAAAATTCTTCCGGTTTTGTGCATTTCATTGTTATATGTTAGTCTATCTCTCGTTTTTTATTTACCTCGCTTAAAATATCTGTATGAAGCCAAAAGCAGCGCTCATAGCTCCCAGAATTGTTATTGGAAGAGCGTAATTTTCCAGCCATTTCCATTTCATCACTTTTATGGGCGCGCCGCAAATCAGC
>CAZVHD010000057.1:0-8430 GCA_964626765.1 uncultured Christensenella sp. | reverse complement strand
ATCATATATCAATATATTATAATCGCTTGTGGTATAGTCATAAATTGGTTTATCCAAACGGGCTGTGAAATCAGGTGAATTTAACGCTTTGAGTTTGATATAGTTTTTATAATTCAAATTCATTTCCTTAAATAGCTGTTCATACTTCTTTTCGTCACCTTTTGCTAAATAGTAATAAGCGGTCGAAAAGGTGGCAAGCCCTTCGTCAATAAAGCTCTCGTTTATACTGTCGGTTCCCACAAGACCATACCACCACTGATGTGCAGTTTCATGAATCACAACGCCTTCTTTGTCCTGTTGCGAACTGCCCACCCAGCTCATCATCGGATACTCCATACCGCCATGAGCAAAAGCTGTTTCAACAACTCTATAACAATTATAAGGATATTTGCCAAATATATCGCTGAATACTTTCATTGAGCTGACTGCAGCCTGAAGAGTGTCAGAGGGATTCTCGTCATTTATATAGTAATAGTAAATCGTTGTTTTATTAGCCATCTTAGTAATAACCTTAAACTTATCGCTTGCAACCATTGCAAAATCTCTTACATTGTCCGCTCTTATTTCATAGACTCTCTTTCCCTCTTCGAGTTTGTTGCTTATAATGTCTCCGCTAACTGCAAGTTCTGTTTTTTGAGGGGTGGTGACTTTTACCTTGTAATTTGCAGCATCAGAATAAAACGGGTCGCCCACTCTGCTAAATTCATCTTCTCTCCATTTTCCATCCTCAAATACCGCAAGTATGGGATAAAAATTCCCAAGATTGATTGTGTCATTGTATTCACCCAGCCTAAAGTTGCTTTGAGGAATAGTCACTTCAAAAATAATTTCAACCTCCAAAGTATCCTCAAGCGGTAGCGCCTCAATGGGAACTATAAGCATATTCATATCCTGGCTTATACTAAAATCAATACTTTCGTCCTCAATCTTTACTGCACAAATTTCTATGCCGCCATATTTAATCAAATTGTCCCTATATGCTTTATTGGGAGAATCTTCTCTGTATGAGTTGGCATAAAGATGAAATTTCAGCTCTTCAAGATTGTCTTTGAAAGTATTTGTCATAACAAATTTCATATTTCCATTTAACTCTTCACCCAATTCCAAATCCATAGTATATGTATTTGTTATGTCTTCGCCTATTGGTTTTTTACATCCATAAAAGCCAGCCATCACAAATAGAAGTACTAACACTATCAAAATAACTTTTTTCATTTTGCCTCCGCTAATTAAACATTTTATTAAAGCAAAGCGCAAAATATGACTTAATATGCCTTTTTTTGATTTTACTTTCTATTTACCAAAAACTAAAATAAGAAAACCATTGACAATTAAATATATTAATATTATTATATAAACATAACAAATGCTCATAATTTTCCCCCTTATCATAAAGCAGAGGAGTGTCCGTTTTTTGGACACTCCTCTGCTTCATTTTACATAGTTATTTATTACATTCTCAATAAAAAAAGTAAATTCGTATTATGATTTTTTTTATATGCTTTTATAGATTATTCGCCGCTATCGCTCCGTCCGAGCATGCTGTTATAACTTGCCTAAGGGGTTTTTCTCTGAGATCGCCTGCGGCATAGACTCCGTCAATATTGGTTTTCATATATTCATCTGTAACAATGTAACCGTTCTTAAGAGTTATTATATCCTTTATGAGTTGTGTCTGAGGTTCAAGTCCTACCGCCACAAAAAGACCGTCAAGGCTTATTGTCATACTCTTTTCCGTCTTTTTATCCATTACCTCAATCGCTTCCAAAGGCTCTCCATTAAGCCTGGTGATTACGCTATCCAAAACCTCTTCTATCTTTTGTGATTTTTTTATCTTGTTCACAAGGCTTTCTGTTCCTCTGTATTCATCTCTTCTATGGATTATATAAACCTTTTTTGCAAGTTTCTCCAAGTAAATAGCGTCAGTTAATGCAGTATCGCCACCGCCAACCACACCCACTATTTTGTCTTTGAAAAAGTTCCCGTCACATGTGGCGCAATATGAAATTCCTTTTCCGATAAGTTTTTTTTCTCCTTCCACTCCTAGCGGTTTTGCTTTGGCGCCCATAGCAAGTATTACACTATTGGCTTTGAAAAGTCCTGAATACTCTGTCTTTATCTTTTTTATTTCTTTTTCTAAACTCAGCTCTATTATATTGTCATAGATAAACTCAGCTCCGAAACTTTCCGCTTGTGAGCGCATATTCTCGGTTAGCTCAAATCCTGATATTTTTTTAATTCCAGAATAGTTTTCTATCTCATGCGTTAAAGACGCCTGTCCGCCTATGGCGTAGTTTTCTATTATAAGAGTTTTTTTGCCTGCTCTTGAGGCGTAAATGCCAGCTGTCAAACCGGCAGGCCCGCCCCCAATAATAATTACATCATAAATCATAAATTTTAACCTCTCTTGTTTTTTCTTATGGCGTGAATATAACCGTTTCTCCGTCTTTATCGTAAAGTATACCGTCTATGGACATATAATATTCATTGTTTTCATCAACATCAATATAATTGAGCGAAGAGCATGCGTCAAATGCGCTTATTGCAATATACTGCATATCCTTATTTATGTTAACTCTAACAAGCCTGTTCTGACCGTCAAAAGCGTTGAAATACAGTTGAGATGTATCCTCTTCAAAATTTGCAATATACCCTATGTCCATTCTTCCTTTGTAGGTGTAGAGCACCTTTCCTATATAGACCATACTTTTATTGGGTTGGTCATTGATATAAGAATCCAGCCATGGCATATCCTCAAGAGCTCCCAATCCTATATATTTTATATCTTCTCCACTAAAGTCTTCAACATTTGTCAGATTTTCAAAAGCTGTCGCTGGTATTTCCAACTCACCTTCAAGAGTTATGCTCGTAAGCGAAGTCATATTTGCAAGAATATAATCCGCAAGCTCGCCTTCGCCATAAATTTTTATGGTCTTAAGTTTGGAGGGAATATAGTATGTATGTGAGTCTTGTTCTGCCTGATAGCTGTTTACAAACATCTGTTTACCAAAAACAACACCTGCCGGCGTATCTTTTGTTATGGATAAATTTGCAAGACTAAGGCATCCTTCAAAAGCATTTTTTCCGATATACTCAATTTTGTCGGAATCAAATTCTGAAAGATTGGAACAGTTCTTAAAGGCATATTCTCCAACATGTTCAATATTATTTTGGGAAATCGTAAAGTTAGCTTTTTCATTATTATAAAATGCATAGTCTCCCACATGTTCAAGAGTTTCCGGGAGCATAATCGCGCTCAATGATTTCAAATTATAGAATGCGTAATCGCCTATACTTGTTATGCTTTCAATATATGTTACTTCAGATAGCGAAATGAACCCATACGCCATATAATCAGCAATAACAGTAGATGCCGATATTTCTATTGTGGTGAGCGTCACCGGTACATAATATGTTGTGTAATTATGGTTTATCTGGTAACTTTGAGGGTATGAATCCTTCCCAAATAATGCGTGCAAAGATTTTTCCCCTGAAGCCCTTAAGGTATGTAGAGTGTTACAGCCGCTCAAAATTCCCTCGCCCAAAACTGCAGATGACGGCAATGCAATTGATGTAAATGAGAGGCAATTCTGAAAAGCATAGTTGCCAATAGATGTTATACTTTTCGATAAAGTTATATTCTCAAGTTGAGAGCATCCTGAAAAAGCATATCTTCCAATTTTTGTTATGCTTGAGGATATATCAACCGTAGTAAGACTTTCTATGTTCGAATATGCATAATCTGCTATCTTTTCGCCTATAATCTCCAATTTGTAAAGGGCTGACGGTATATAGTACTCCTCACCGTTTTGAATAGCCGAATAACTGCTATCCGTATAACTTTCCTTACCAAAAAGACTGCCTAAAATTATGTCTCCTGACAATGTCATCGATTCTATGTTATACGAGCCATACAGTATTTTGTTTCCAATGTCATATACCGAAGGGGCAATATTTATATCTGTTAAAGATGTCATATTGGCAAAGGCAAAGTCCACTATTTTAGTGGCTGATGGTCTAATTGTAACACTTTGTAGAGATTGTGGTATATAATAGGTCTTATCGCCCTGAACCGCCGTATAGCTCAAGTTTGGATCATTTCCATCTTCTTCTCCAAACAAGCTGCCCAAAGTATAATTGCCGCCCATGGTTATCGACTCAAGCGAGAAACAGTTATAAAAAGCTTTTTCGCCTATTTCAATTATTGTTAAAGGCAATTCAAGAGAGGTCATAGAGCTTTGGTCAATAAAGGCTTTGGGCGATATTCCCATTGTGTCCTGTTCAAGAGCAAAAGTTCCATTTATCTCTCCTATATGAATATACGCCACTCTTCCTATATATAAGGTTTCATTTTGCATGTCTTGTGTTAGGTTTTCGTACCATTTTGTATCATGGAACGCCTCTTCTCCGATGTATGTCAAATTGTCTTCAAGCTCAAATTGTATATCTTCCAGATTTTCACACCCGTCAAAAGCAAAATCTCCAATTCTAACCACGCTTGAGGGCAGATTGATAGAAGTCAGTGCCGTATTGCCTTCGAAAGCGCCTTGTCTTATTACCGATATGTTTATTAAATTATAGGTCTGAACAGTTTCAAACCCTGCAAAAGCGAATGGCCTTATGGTTGTCATAGTTTTAGACACATTGACAGTTGTCAGCGATAAGGGAATATTATATTCCACATCCTCGAAGCTGACTTCATAACTTTTATCATAATCGGTATGTCCGAAAATTTTGCCCGCAAAATTCTCGCTTGTCAGGGATACATTACTTATACTTTGACAACCATTAAATACTCCATAACCCGCTTGCGCTATGTTGACAGCGTTAAATTCTTCTAACAAATTACAGTTTCTAAAAGCGTAATCGCCTATGACAAGAGACTTGTTAATGTCCGCCAAATCAAACTCGGTATTGGTAAGGTTTGCAAAAGCTCTCTCTCCTATATATCTAAGCTGAGTTTCCTCGGCAAGTTCCATATTTTGTATATTCGAACAGCCATTAAACGCATAATCGCCGATTGTTCGTATTGAGGAAGATAAAAGTACGCTATTGCCTTCTTCTTGCGACGATAACATTCTTTGACATCCTTCAAAAGCATAATCGCCAATGTATCTTAGATTTGACCAAATCACCCTTTCAAGGTTTTCGCAACCATAAAAAGCGTAGTCGCCAATATGGTTGACGCCATTTAAGTAAATTGTAACTACACTTTTGCAATCATAAAAAGCATAATCCAAGATTGAATCGGCTGTTTGTGAAAGATAAACTGTTGTCAAACTTTTGGGAGCTGAATATGTATCTTCATTTATACTTATTATATCAAAATCATCTGAAGATGATGTTCCAAACATATGATATAGCGCCTTATCGCCCGTTAGAGTCATCTCTTCAAGATTTTTGCAGTCATAGAAAACATCTTCGCCATAGAACTCTATGTTGGGAGCTATAAAGCTTGTTAGCTGTTCGCAACCATAAAATGCAAAGCGCTCTACATGAGTAAGATTGTTCATTGGATTTAGATTAAAGACCGCGTCTTTAAGCTCATAAAAAGCGCCTTCGCCTATAAATTCTATGCTGTTCTGCTCTGCAATTGAGATTTGCTTAAGAGCCGACGCTGAAAAAGCGTATTCATCTATATTGATAACGGTTGTGGGAATATCAATTGAGGAAATACCGCTTAAAGCAAAACTAAACGCGCCGATATCCGTCAACTGACTGCCTGTTTCAAAACTGGCATTTAATTCTGAACAGTTATAAAAAGCTCTCTTACCTATATATTGAACCGACTGCGGTATAGTAATTTCTTTTTCTTTCTGAAGCAATTGACAGTTATAAAAAACCTCGTCCTCTATTCTCTTGAGCATGAGTAAGTCTTCAATGTTTATCCTCATAAGCCCGGTACAGTTCTTGAACGCTCCTTTTCCTATAGCCTCAATTCCCGAGGGCAAAATAACATGCCTCAAGCCAGTCTGGTTTTCAAAAGCGTATGCGGCTATTGCTGTTGTTGAATTCTCAATAGAAAGGGAATACTTTGTTGGAACATCTCCTGCAAAGCCTATGAGAGTGTTGCCTACATAAATAGGACCCTCGTCTTGATTGTTTTGATAAGGTGTGTTCTTAAATACTTCAAATCCTGTCTCAAAGAATTGCGAAAGAACGGTGATATCAGCTAAAGATTCGCAACCGTAGAAAGCCATATCTCCTATAAAAATTATGTTTTCATATATAGTAAATGATGTCAAATCTTTGGCGCCGTAGAATGCATATTCCCCTATAAGCTCAAGGTTATTAGTTTGGGGTATGGTTATAACTGAAAGCTCTTCTGTCCGGTAAAAAGCGTAGGGTTCAATGGTAGTTACGCTTGAGGGAATAACTATACTGGTTATTTTGCTTTGGTAATATGCTTTTTTGGCAACTTTAAGACTGCCCTCTATTATTGTTATATGCTCTAAGCTTAGGGGCAAATAATAATCTATGTCCCCGATAGTTACAGCGTAGCTGTTATCATACTGAATAGAACCAAAAAGATAAAATAGCTCTAGATTTCCGTTTATTGTCATCTCAGAAAGAGAATTACAACCCGATAAGATACCTTCCTCTATATCTGACGCGCTCAAAGGAAGCGCTATTGTTGTAAGAGAAGAACATCCCTCAAAAGCATATTCTCCTATCGTTTCAATAAGGCTTCCTCTTAATATGTTGAGATTATTTAGGGATGAGCACCCCGAAAATGCCCGTGTTCCGATTTCTCTTACTGAGGTGGGAATAGTAACCACAGTAATTGTACTGATATTCTGCAAGGCATAATCAACTATTTTTTGAGAATTGTTTATTATTCTAATATTAGTTAAAGTCGATGGTATATAATATTCCGTTGTGTTTTGAATTACTGAATAGCTGCCTGTATATTCTGTTTGTCCAAAAAATTCCCCCAAAAGGAAATATCCCGAATAATCAAGGCTCACAAGATTGTTGCAACCTGCAAATATCTCCTGACCTATATTCTCAACTGACAAAGGCAAGTTAATGCTTTCAAGTAAATCGTTGTTGTAAAATGCCCTTGCTCTTATTGATTTCAGTTGGCTTCCGCTGGATATATTTACTTGAGTAAGATTGGAACTTTGCGCTACTGCCATCTCGCCTATTTCAATTACGCTTGACGGTATGCTAAGAGAAACTATGTCCGACTGATAAAATGCATATTCTGAAATTGCTGTTGTTCCCGATATAATATTTATATTTTCTATTCCGTCGCTCTTATAGTCATAGGCTATCTTACCAATATAAACCACGCCTGAGGCGCTGTCATTCAACCATTTTGTGCCTGCAAAAGCATCTTTTCCAACAAAGTTTAAGCTCTCTTGCATCTCTAAACTTACGCGTTCAAGATTTATTGCGTTCTTAAAAGCGTCTTTTTCAATTTCTTTTACTGTTGCTGAAAAACTGACATCGGTTAAACTTTCCATATCCTCATAAGCGCCCTGCTTAACAACAATCGCTCCCGAAGCTATATAAAGGTGAGTTATGTTTTGGGGCATAGTGTCAAACAAGTAGAGGATATCCTCGCCGTTTGAGGAAAATGTTTCAAGCCTGTCACAACCCGAAAAAGCGTTTTGCCCTATGTGAGTTATGCTTGATGCCTCGAATGATGTAAGTCCTTGACATCCGTAAAAAGCCTCTTCGCCAACCGATTTCAAAAGTGGCGTTTCTTTCAAGTCTATTACGGTGTTTGTGAGGTTATAAAAAGCTCTTCTTCCAATATCAACAAGACCATTGTTTTGGTCTATGGTTATAGAATCAATTTGGCTGTTTGTATCTGCTGACATAAACGCTTCGTCCCCTATTTGGGTGACCCATTCGGGAATAAATATTTCTTCCGTTGTTATATCAGAAAAAGCGTTGTTGAGTGTTGATAAAGTCTCGGGAATAACAATATCTAGTTGCTGTGTAAATGAAAAGGCTCTTTCTCCGATGTGAGAAATAGCGCTGCCCTCATTTATGACAATTTGCATAAGAACACTTTCATAAAAAGCTTTTTCTCCAATATATTCTACTGTGTTTGGCAAAACCATTTCCATATCCAAACCTTCAAGCTGAGAAAAAGCTTGTTTGCCTATTGTGACAAGTTGACTTTGCGCATGAAGAGTGAAGCTTGTCAAAGAGTCAATGCCACTAAAGACAAAATCACCGATATCTCTCACGCTTTGGGGAAGCTCAAAACTAGTAAGCGCTGTCTGATAAAAGGCGTAACTTTTTATCTCCAATAGATTTATATCTTGATTGAACTCTATCTCGGTAAGGTTGGGGCTGTTATAAAAAGCTCTCTCCCCGATAACAGTCAGTGTTGAAGGAAGCTCCACTTTGTTGAGGTTGGATTGATTTTCAAAGGCGTTGGGCGCTATTGCCACAGTTCCTTCTTTAATTTGA
>CAZVHD010000056.1:0-8540 GCA_964626765.1 uncultured Christensenella sp. | reverse complement strand
CGCAGCCCGGCAGCCACCGCCTCTTTGGCCTCGTCAGCCTTGGGACCTTCTTTGGCGATAACAAGTACCTTCTGGGTTTTGCCTGTTCCGTGAGGCAATACGACAATTCCTCTAACCTGTTGGTCTGCATGTCTAGGGTCAACACCCAGTCTGCAATGAAGTTCTATTGTTTCGTCAAATTTCGCTTTTGCGGTTTGCAATACCAAATCTATGGCTTCAGTATGTTCGTACTGTTTTTGCTTGTCTATAAGGCTCAACGAATCTTTATATGCTTTTCCTCTTTTCATGTTAACCTCCTACCCCTCTACGGTGACACCCATGCTGCGGGCTGTTCCTGCTATCATTTTAACTGCCGATTCCAGACTTGACGCATTCAAATCTTCCATCTTGGTTTTTGCAATTTCTTCAAGCTGCGCTTTGGTAATCTTGGCTACCTTGTCCCGATTTGGAACAGCGCTTCCTGATTCAATATTACAAGCTTTTTTGATTAGCACGGGCGCAGGCGGAGTCTTAAGCACAAAGCTAAAAGAACGGTCTGCAAAAATGGTCATAACCACGGGTATGGTAAGACCTGCCTGTTTTGCTGTTTTTTCATTGAATTCTTTTGTGAAACCGGGAATATTAATTCCATAAGGTCCGAGTGTTGAACCTACGGGGGGTCCCGGGGTTGCCTTTCCTGCCGGCAACTGAAGTTTTACTACTGCGGTTACTTTTTTTGCCATAGTCATCTACCTCCTTGACTACTTGGTACAACGAGCAATACTAAAAAAAATTTTACTGCTCTCCCATTTATAATTAAAAAAATTAATTATATCTTTTCTATCTGATTAAAGTCCAGTTCAACAGGCGTTTGCCTTCCAAACATATGAACAATAACCCTGGCCTTTTGTTTTTCTATGGATACCTCTTCAACCACTCCAAGGAATGTTTCCAAAGCCCCAGATATAACTCTTACATTATCACCAACAGCTATATCAAACTCTTCTGCGGTGATTTTTTCAAGACCCATTCTCTTTACTTCCTCATTGGTTAAAGGAAGGGCCTTACCCTGTGGTCCAACAAAACCGGTAACTCCGCTTGTGTTGGTTATCATATACCACAAATGGTCTGTGTATATCATTTTAATGAATACATAGCTTGGAAATTTCTTTCTCTCAACTATTTTTCTTTTTCCGTTTTTCTCAACTATTTCTTCTTCAACGGGTATGGATATTTCTTTAATATAATCCTGAAGATTGTTATTCTCAATCATCTTTTCAAGATTGTTCTTGACAACCATCTCATATGATGAAAAAACATGTATCACATACCATCTTAATTTATCATTTTCCATAATTACTCCTACTTTTTACAATGTTAAAGGCTTAGCTTGGGCTTGCGGCCTCAAGCAACCGTTCTAACAATGCGGTAAGTCCGGTGTCAAATGATGATATAATTATCAAAAAGAAAACTACCACAACCAAAACCGTAGTGGTCTGAGTGAGCACTCCGCTGCTGTTCTTAGTTTTTTTGAACGGCGCCCAGTCTACTTTTTTCAATTCGCTAATCATTTCTCTAAATACTTTGATTAAGGAAAATTTCTTTTTCCCCGTTGCCTTACTTTTATTTGGTTTAGACCTTATCTTAAGGTTAGAGTCGGTCTTATCTGTTGCCGCTTCTATCTCAGGGATATCTAAATTGTTGTTCTTTTTAGCCATAAGAACCTCCTATTTAGTTTCCTTATGCACAGTATGCTTTTTGCAAAACCTACAATATTTTTGCAACTCCAATCTGTCGGGAGTATTCTTTTTATTCTTTGTTTCTTCGTAGTTCCGTTGTTTACATTCGGTACATGCCAATGTTATTTTAACCCGCATTCCAGAAATCCTCCAAAAAAATTAACACCCCCAAAGGGTGCTTTAATACTATATCATATATAATTTAGTTATGTCAATAGATTTAGCGCTGAAATTGCTGATTATTTATGCGTATCAATAAATTTTACAGCATCGCCAACTGTCTTTATGCTCTTTATCTCATCATCGCCAAAGACTATTTCAAATTCCTTTTCAAGACTTATGAGCATTTGAACTATATCCAAAGAATCCGCTCCCAAATCATTAACCAATGAGCTCTCTTCAGTTATATCGCTTTCACTGATACCCAATTGTTTAGCGATAAGACTCTTAACTTTATCCATTACAACCATATCTCTCTCCTATAAATACTTTTACCTTATATTACATCTTTATTCAAAAGGCGGGATTTTCTGTTCCTACCCGCCTTTCATGTAATATTATATTAAGCTTTTTGTGGTTCGTCAAGTATATAGACCTTTTTTAACGCTGTTTCGTCAAGAACATATGCATTTTTTCTGGCGAAATATGGCAATATAAGCATAAGAAGACTTATTCCCGCTACAACATATACAAATATGCCAGGCGTAAGCTCCATGCTTTCCCTTGTCGATATACCGAATATCATGGCTATGATACATCCGCTCAAAAGCAGATTAAGAAAAGCACCCACGCTGAAAGCTCTGGGGGATTTCATCTTTCCTATTTTTACAAGATAATATATCAAAAGTATTATTGACACAATAACTATTATCGCCACAAAAGCCGGAATAAGCACATACATTGACGACAAAAGCCAGTCTGCGGAAAATCCGGCGCTTAGGCCATCGGCAAAATGGATGCTTAAGAGTTTATCAAAATATACGCTTGTCATACTACCCAGTCCAAGCAGAGCCATAAGTCCATAAACGGTGTCCAATCCGCTTGCCTGATAAGCTGACCAGTCTGTTGTTCCACCGCCTTGCCCTTGTCCGTTTATAACAAGCATCATCACCATAAGAACGATTATTGCCGCTGATAAAAGAATTTGTATCAAGGACAGTCCCCTATAAGGCTTGAGCCTGTATTTGGGGGCTTGCGGAGCCTCGGGTTCTTGTGGGCGGTAATTGGGGTCATACTGTAATAAAGGCTGATTTTGTGAAGCGTAAGGAACCAGTGATATAGGCTGGACTATTGGGGGCAACTGCACAAGAGATGACGGAGTAGGAACAGCGTTATTATGATTTGCTTGTATGCTGGAATACTCCGGCTGTGAATTGCTTATGCAATAGTACGCGCCGTCCGGACCCTGTACGGGTTGATTCATTGAGCCGCTTACAGTGAAACCCAATGCGTTGGGGTCCACCGGAACCCATTTTCCATTGTCGCTTTGCGGAACAGTAGGACTTGCCGCTGCGCCCGCAGTATTAGCTTGAGGGGTCTGGAAACTGGTGTTTTGCGGATTATTCTGCATTTGCTGATTGTTCATTTCATTACTCATTTCTTCTACCTTCCTAATTAATTTTGGGGGCTTACTCGTCATCGCCGTATGACATTTGCAACGGCAATGTTATAGGAGTGGTTTGCACCATAGACGCAGGTCTTGCCACGGGTACGGGCGCTGAACAAGGTTGAGCCCCATACATAAGCGGCGGATGAAAAACTCTTCCGTATTCGTCTATGGATTGATACTGGGGCAAACCTATTATTGTTCCCACACCATATGACTGATAATTACCCGTATTGGGCATAGCAACCGTAACATTGGGTTGCTGGGGTGTAGGATACGGCCAATAAACTTGCTGATTTTGTTCCGCCTGCTGTTTGACCATAGGTTCATAACCTGTATCTCTTTGTTTTCTTTGCTTTCTACTCATTATAACATCAACTCCTTTATGTAAAGAACCCTATATTTTTTTTAAGCTATTTATAAATCTATTCTTTTTTTGCAAGATATCCAACTATCAATGACAACAAAGACAATCCTGCCACCGCGTATAAACCGTATACTATTTCATAATCATTCATAAGGCTTATAAGCGTTAATACCAAAGAGAATGTAAGCATAAAGAATAAGCATATCTTTGATATAACAGAGGCCCCTCTTGATTTCATTTTTATTAAGGATGCGATAAAATTTATAACCGCAAAAAGACCTACAAGACCAACTGCGCCTGGGAAAATCATATCAGCAATTACTAGCTCTCCGCCAGCAGTGAATATATCAACCAATTCCATGATATAAGCATATCCACTCATCCCCGCTGTCAAAGCAAGAAATTCTTGAGCCACAAATTCGCCAACCACTAGTACAGCAACAACAAGAAGACTCAATACCGCAAGAAAAATGGGAGTGAACCTTACTTTCTTTTCACTGTCACTTTCTTCATAAACTTCTTCATATTCTTCACTATCCTCAAATTCTTGAGCTATTTCTTCTTTTGCCCTTTCAACATCATAACCGCCATATTGGAATAACGGCTGGTCTTGTGTGTTATAAGGCACAAAAGCTATGGGCTGAACTATGGGCGACAACTGCACTCCTGATGGTGATTGAGGCGATGCGGATGCTGACTTTTGGCTTATCTCTTCATCAAGCCATTCATTGTCCACCAAATCATTTTTCTGTTTCTTTGACATAATAGGTCTCCTTATTCATATAAATTAATTCTTCATCTCTTTAATTCAATATAATTATTAATACTCGTCATATTCCTCATATTCTTCGTCCATAACCAATAATGGTTGGCTCTCTGTGGAATATGGAACAAAAGCAACGGGCTGAACTATGGGCGTGAGCTGAATATTTGACGCAGGCTTTGCAATAGGCACACCGCTTGGAACCTTTGCATAAACTACTTGCTCTTCAGGTTGCCTTTTCACAGTTCTTGTAACCGGTTGATTTTTCATAACTTTCTTTTTATTCTTTTTTGCCATAATACTCCTCTCTTTACTTCAATTAGTCAAATATACTAAAAGGTACTTTTTTCTTTGCAAACATTGACAATATCATTGTCAAAAGAGGCAATAAAATCATTGCCAATAATCCTAAACCGGCAGCTGTTTGCGGCGCCGATTCTACATTCTCCGGCACAATAATAGAAGATGTAATAAAAGGTAAGACCTGTGAAAAGTCCATACTTTTATCCAGTGGCGTATTCGACGCCACTCCGCCGAGTATTACTACTACTGCCATAATTATCATCCATATGGAACTAAGTCCGAACAGACGATATATTCTTCTTCCAAATATTGCAAAGAAGGCCTTTATCATAGATATCAAAGCTGTAATTATGAAAAGAGCCATAGCAATGGGATAATAAGTTATAGCTATCGAGGCAATTTTATCAGCATATCCCACTTCGGCTTTTTCAGCCATTTCATCATATTTTGGCGAGGGACCAAGGTCTATGCCCACTGTATTTTTGATAAACCCGAAGATAGGGTCAACCGTGGTATAATATTCGCTCTTGTCCTCATATGGTATAAGCTCTCCGCCTTCTCCTTCCTCGTCAAGTCTTTCCGATTCAGGAGTATAGTCAGGCTCCACAAATAAAGCCGTATACTCAGGGGTAATCTCCAGATACCCCACTGCAAACAATCCTATGCTGGCTGCAAAAAGTAAAAACATCAAAAAGCATACAAGTTTTCTCATTATGTAGAAATAGTCTTTACCCTTTCTGATTCTTTTTTCTTTTTCAAGCCTATATTTCTTGTTTGGGTCAACCTTTTTCTTTTTACCACTAGCCTTATCTCTGTAATATTTTTTTCTATTGGCAACTGCTTTTCTTTTTCTTTCAAGCTGCAGTCTTCTTTGCTGTTCTTCTATCATCTGCTGCTTGGTCAAAGGCATATTGGTTCTTCTATTAACCGGCGTTATCGGCGGTAAAGTGGGTTGGGCAAAAGGTGATGACTGTTGTGAGCCATATTCATTGGTGTTATTCTTTTTTGTTCTCTTTGCCATATGCCCTCCCTTTTATAGGGTAAATTCTTAGTTTTTTTAGCTGATATGCCTGTATTATAAATGTCACACAAATAGAGTTTATCACATTTTCTATACAAACTCAATACACTAGATTGCTTGTAAATCGTCTTACCTTTGATTTGGGAACAATTCCCAAACAGCGGCTTCCAATTATTTCAAGATACCAAAAGTTCCCTAACTGAGAACTTTGGAATTGCGTTATTTTTGACCTCTCAAAAATTAATAGTCGTAATCTTGGTCGTCCGTATAGATAGGCTGCCCTTGGGTTGAATAAGGAACAAAACTTACGGGCTGCACAATAGGTGTCAATTGAATATTGCTAGCGGGCTTAGCCACCGGAACAGTTCCTGTTTTGTTTATTATTCTATAAACGGGCTTCATAACCTTTCTTTTTTGAGGTTCATATTCCTGTTTCTTAGATTTTCTGGCCATAATATCATCTCCTTATTTTAATCTTAATTGCTCTTATTGTTTAGTCCTTTACCTTTTTGAACGCGCATAGATTAAAGATAAGGCTCAAAAATGACAGACCTACCAAAGCATATAAGCCATAACCTGCCTGAACATAAGAGCTCTCCCCGGTAAAGAATTCAACTATCTCATTGAGTCCGGCGCCGTTCCATACTATTGCGGCGGCTGTTACAAACAATGTCAAAACAAAAAGAAGTATTGATAAGAATCCAAATTTTGTCTTTTTGGCAACATAGCCTTTGGAAACAGCTGCTTTACCCATTGCAGCAAGCGCTGCAATAAATATTATGAGAGCTATTAAGAGAGCCAATGCGATAGCTATAGGCATTCCATAAAACGCTATTATGGCTCCAAAATTTTCTTCATCTTCAATCTCCGCAAGTGCGCTGTCATAGAAAACAGAGTCAAAGTCCATGTCCATAAATTTCACAAGCGCGCCAAGAACAGGGTCAGCAGCATCTACATGGTCAACATCGCTGCCATCTTCTACCATAAACGCTGATGAATATTCGGGTAGCACATCGAAATAACCAACAACTGCCACAGCCAATATAATAACCATAAATATGGCTATAAGTCCTAAAAAGCCTTTTCTTCTTCTGTATGTAAGACCTGACTCCTTTTGAAGTCTGCCTGTGCCGGGCAAAATAGACTCGGCGTAAATATCTTTGGGCTCTACCATTTCACTTCTTTGCTTAGCTTGCAAATAGTTTTTATAGTATGGCGAGCTCAAATAGTCGGCATAAGCTATGAATTCCATATCGGAAAGTTCTTCATAACTTTGAGGTATTGTCTTATTGATTTCTTTCTTTTTAGACATAATCCTGTAACTCCTTATATATTAATTTATATACCTTATTATAATAATAACTTATTTCATACCTTTTCTGAGAGAATTTCTTTTGTTAATCATGGCCATAATGATTGTCATCAAGCCAAGCCCCTCAAGAATATAAATTGAAACTTCAAGGTTAGCGATAAAGTCGAGCCCCACAGCTTGGGTCAAAAGGAATATGCCCGCAACCATAATCTGAATGAATACAAAACCAAATATTGAAAGGAAAAGACCTTTAGTTTTGGCTCTGCCGGATATAATTCTTATAAGTGATTTTATGAAAACAACAGCGTATGTAACTACCGCAACAAAGAGTCCAAAAGGCAAAACAATTCCACCTAGAAAATCAAGGGAGGTAATATAATCAATAAAGCTGTTAACTTCTAAAAGAGCTATTTCTGTACCTACGATTCCGTTGATACCATCTTGCAACATTACTAGAAAGCCTGTAAATATATTAATGTTGGCGTTACTATCTGAATACATATTTTGGCTCAATAAAGGCATAAACCAAAGCGTTAACCCAAATCCCAGAACAAGCAATGCGCTTAATAAGGCGGTGAGCCTAACTCTTAGTTTGCTCTTTTTGTCTTGTTTATGGAACCTTTCAGTTTCCATATCAACTTTTTTAAGTTCGTCAAGCTCTTTTTCCACCGCTTCTTTTTCTTTTTTCTTTCTTGACAAAAGTTCGGCAATTTCCTCTTCGGTGGGCTGAGGTCCTTCCTTCATAACCCTGAGGTCTTTTTCCGCTCTTTGCTGAGCTTGAAGCTGCTCTGTATATGTATTAGGAACAAATCTGTAAACTTGATTTGGTTTATATTGCAACAGTGGTTGTTGTGAGTTCACATAAGGAACAATAACAAAAGGTTGCACTACTTGTTTGTTTTGAGCTTCATTAGGTGGAGGTGACATAACAGCCGTTTGGGCATTTTCCAAAGATTTCTTTTCCTCAAGCAATCTCTTCACAGCCTCTCTTTCAGCTCTTATTCTTTCTTCTGCGGCTCTTTCAATACCTTGTCTTTCGGCAAGATACTTAGCGCCGTTTTGCCTTTGAGCAAGATCTTTTTCTTCTTCTATTCTTCTAAGCGCTGCCCTGCTTAGAGCTTCCTTGTTCATTCTGAGTTCGTCTTCAGCGGCCTTTTCAGCAGCTATAATCTGAAGCACCGCTCTTCTGGCAGCCATCTTTTCAGACTGGTCTCTTTCCGCAAGTATCTTCTCAGCCGCCATTTTATCGGCGTTTTCTTTTGTTTTCTCTATTTGCTCTGCGGCATATTTTTCGATGCCCGCTCTTTCAGCCACAAGCTTTTCGGCCGCTATGTTAATAGCCTTCTCTCTTTCCTCGGCCATTTTCTTTTTGTATTCGGAATCTTTTTCCTTCATAGCAAGTGTCGCTTCTTTCTTAGTATGAGACCCTATTTCGTCTGCATATTTTTCC
>CAZVHD010000055.1:0-8681 GCA_964626765.1 uncultured Christensenella sp. | reverse complement strand
TTTAGTTGTAACCGACGTTGTCGTTTAGGGATTTCTATTTGTTATTCCTGTAAACCCCATTTCCCCAAGGATTGCGACCGAAAAGAACTTAGTGGGAATCATATACTTTATTGCTTCACTTATGAGAATAATTGTTTTATCCTCAAACACAGAAAACATCTGTTCATCTCTTATGTAAATGACTATCCTTTCAAAAACAAGAGTATAAATTAAAAAAATACCTGTCACCACAACCGCTAAAGCAAGAATAATAATACCATAGCGATGTCTAACCTTGTTTGTTATATGCATGAGGGGTATTGCCAATACATTGGATAAAAAGAAAGGTATAAATACTAAGAACATGATAGCAAGAGGCATAGCCCAGTAAAAGGATGCTGTCACCGCCACTTCCTGTCCATATGCGACAAGCAAAGGAACTGACACAAGCGATGTCAACCCTATTTGTGTAATTAATAAAAAAATTGTCTTTGCCCAAAAAACTTCCCAGCCACTAACTGGAAATCTCATAAGGATTTCATTATCTCCTTTGAAATATAGTACTTTAATTGTGGAGCTTATATTTATTATTAACAAAAACAAAAAAGCGCCCGTAAAAAAGATAACCAGCGCCTCATAAGCAAGTCCGGCCTTGTTAAACATACCAAAAAAATATCCCGAGCCCTTCCAAATTAAATAGAAAAACATAGACACAACAATACTTGTCAGTATCAGCTTAATAACCGGTCCTGTACCTTTTAAGGAAACCTTCCCAAACCGGTTTATAAACTCCATTTTCAAAAGAGTGACAACATTATTCATAACTCTCCTCAAAAGCGGTGATTTGCAAGAAAGTATTCTCAAGATTTTCTTTTTTACCCTCTTCATGAAGGTCAATTATGCTATGTAGTTTACCTTTTTCTATGATTGCCGCTCGGTCACAGATTTTGGCTACCATATCCAGATTATGCGAGGAAAAAAATACAGTATTTCCCTTTTTACAATGCTCTTTCATAAGCCTTATTATCTGTACGGTTGATTGGGGGTCAAGTCCCATCATCGGCTCGTCAAGCACCCAAAGCTTGGGGGAATGTATCAATGCGGCTATGACGCATATCTTTTGCTTCATGCCGTGAGAATATGATTTGATTTGATTTTCAAGATCGTCTGTCAAGCGGAACATTTTGGCGTATCGAAAAAGCCTTTGGGTTCTGTCCTTTTCATTAACTCTATATAGGTCAGCCACATAGTTTACATATTCTTTGCCTGTGAATTTTTCATAAACCGAATGATTATCCGGAACATAGCCAATATTAAGCTTGGCTTGTATACTATCTTTTACTATATCTTTGTTGCAGATTGTTATTTGACCTTTGTCAAAAGGGTATATTCCCGTCAGACACTTTATTGTTGTGGACTTTCCCGCGCCGTTCATTCCCAAAAACCCAAATATCTCGCCTTCCTTTAATGATATATTCAAGTTCTCAACAGCATTAACCGCAGTGTTTTTATACCTCTTTGTGAGGTTTTTAATATTCAGCATAATACCTCTAGCTCTAAACCTTATATATATTTATTATTTATAGTTATTATAAACTTGTAGGTTTATCGTGTCAAGACAAATGGTTTACCCCTTCAAATACGGCGCAAAACAAACTCCGTAAAAAAAAAGCAATAAACAATCAAAGTCAAAAAGATTTTTTTGCCTTTTGACTTTGGATTTTGGCAAGCCTTAAGAGGTCATGACGGGCTTTTATCTGAACGATTATTTTGCCGACTATATCCTCTATTTCCGCTCCCTCGGAATAGTCACTTGGCGCAAAATAATTTATCCTGCCCTCGCAAATAAGCTTTTTAACAAGAGATTTTGCCTTGTCGTCGTCTGGTTGATAAACTCCTATGGAATTGCCCCCCGAAGACCTTACAAGGCGCATACATGGAATGTCCGTTTCGCTGTCGCCTATATAAATGAAATGATTAAAAGGTATTCTTCTGGTATCGTCAGGCATATAACGATTTACATTTTGTGTGTCGCAATTTTTATTAATATGAAATAGGTATTGAGTTTTTGTTGTGAAATTAACCGCCTGTTTTGGCCATATTGCTTTGCCCTTTTTGTCATACTGAAAACAAGAGGCGTATATCTTTTTGAAAAACGGCGCTATTTCATTTCCTTCAATAATTTCCTTTAGCCCCGACGATATTATGTAGTGTTCGATAACAACACCATTTTCCATTCCTATCTTATTTATTCTGTCAAACCAGCTCTTAACGCCTTTATAAAGCTGTATGCCCCTGCCCAATTTTCTTAAATCGGCCTCTCTGACATCAATGCCTTGTCTTTTGGCTTCTTTAGTCATTGTCAGCATATACGCCAAAATCATATCCATATTTTCAGTTTTCACCAAGGAGTTGGACTTAAACCAAAATTCTTGAGAAGTCATCCCCAAACTGTCAATAAAACCATATTCCTGCATATCCTTGGGGGAAAGTGTCTTGTCAAAATCATAGCAAAGAGCGGCTATTGGGCTTCCTTTGACTTCCATATCTGAAAATATTTCTTTATAATCTATCTTCATATCTTTTAACCTCAAAAAAATAGTTTAATTATATTATAACACATTCTTTATAAGCTTAATAATCTTTTTTATAATAGCGTTTTTATGGTACAATAAATTTATGAATAAACCAAATCATCACAAAAAGATGCTTGAAATCATCAACAATCTCTCTTGCAAGAAAAAACTTTTACTGCACAGCTGTTGCGCTCCGTGCAGCTCATATTGTCTTGAATTATTGAAAAATGTGTTTGATATCACAATCTTTTTTTACAACCCCAACATATACAGTCAAGCCGAATTTCAAAAAAGATTAACAGAACAAAAACGGCTCATAAAAGAAATGAATCTTAATATAGATGTCATAACCCCCGAATATAATATGCAAGAATTTCTAGACACCTCGAAGGGTTATGAAAATTTGATTGAAGGCGATAAAAGGTGTTATAACTGCTACTTCTTAAGACTTCAAAAAACCGCAGAATCTGCAAAGAACAACTTTGATTTTTTCACGACCACTCTTTCCATAAGCCCCTTAAAAAACGCAGAATGGATAAACACAATAGGAAGTAAATTGGAAATGGATTGTGGTGTAAAGTTTTTGCCGTCTGATTTCAAAAAAGACGGAGGCTATCAAAAATCTGTTATATTGAGCAAAAAACACAATCTCTACCGTCAAAACTTTTGCGGATGCCTTTTTTCTAAAAAAGATACGCAGAAAGAATAATAAATTGTATATTTAATAGTTTTTACTTGCATAAATATATATATTTTTGTATAATTGTTGAATATCAGAGGTGAAAAATGAATATTAATGCAAGCATCATAGGCGCAAACGGATATACTGGTTTGGAACTTATTAATATCTTATCCGCCCATCCTTATGTAACTCTAAAAAGCCTGACAAGCCGTTCAGAAAAAGGAAAAATTGTGAGCGAAGTTTTCCCCTCTCTTCTTGGAAAGTGCGATATAACTTTCAGCTTAGCAAACTATGACAAAATAGCAAAGGAATCTGATGTTGTTTTTCTGGCTTTACCTCATGGCGCAAGCGCAATAGCGGCAAAAGAGCTTGTTCAAAGAGGCGTCAAAGTCATTGATTTATCAGCTGACTTCAGATATCTTAACCTTGAAACATACGAGAAAACCTATAAAACAACCCACCCCTGTCCCGAGCTCAACCAAAAAGCTGTCTACGGGCTTTCAGAAATATATAAAGACCAAATAAAAAAGGCGGACATAGTAGCCAATCCGGGGTGCTATACCACAACAGCGATAACAGCTTTATACCCCTTATTAAAATCAAAAGTTATATCGCCAAATAACATTATTATTGATGCGAAAAGCGGTATTAGCGGAGCCGGAAAAAAAGCCGACATAAGCTATTCGATGAATGAAAACCTGGGCAATTTCAAAGGGTACGCTTTAACAAATCACAGACATACCTCTGAAATTGAAGAAAAGCTTTCCGAGGCGTGGGGCGATGATATAGCCTTAAGTTTTTCTCCCCATCTGTTACCCGTGAAAAGAGGCATACTGGCAACTATATACTGCGATTTGGAAGACCAAAGAATCGATATTAAAAATATATACGAAAACTTTTATCAAAACAAAAAGTTTATTCAGATACTAGAAGAAAACAATTTGCCCGAGCTTAAAAATGTAGTTGGAAGCAATAATATTCAAATAGGTTTCATTAAAGATAAGAGGCTCAACAGGCTTATTATAGTAAGCTGCCTAGACAACCTTATTAAGGGCGCAAGCGGTCAGGCGACGCAAAATATGAATATCATGTTTTCCCTTAATGAAGATGAAGGTCTTAATTTCGTAGCGAGGTACTTATGAACATAAAAAAACTCATAGAAAAAGCTAATATTCTTGCTGAAGCATTGCCGTATATTAATAAACTGGCAAAAAAAACCGTAGTCATAAAATACGGTGGAAACGCTATGAAAGCGGAAAACGAGCCTACTATACTGCAGGATATAGCTATGCTGAAAGTAGTGGGAGTCAATCCCATTCTTGTACATGGAGGAGGACCGGAAATCAATTCTCTTTTAGACAAATTAAGCATAAAAAGTGAATTCCATAACGGTCTTAGGGTAACAAGCAAAGACACCATAGAAGTTGTACAAATGGTTCTGTGCGGCAAACTAAACAAGGATATCACCGCAAAGATAAATTCTCTCGGCGTAAAAGCCATTGGCATAAGCGGAAAGGACGCCAACCTTATTGAGGTTGACAAAATTGAAAACGAAGGCGTAGACCTTGGCTTTGTAGGCAAAATAAAGAAGATTGACACCAAGCTTTTACAACTTTTGATATCAGACGAATTTATACCTATTATCGCGCCTGTCGGAGCGGACAACAAACAAAACAGCTATAATGTCAACGCAGACACCGCAGCAGCCGAAATAGCTGTTGCGTTAAAAGCCGAAAAGCTAATTTATCTTACCGACATTGACGGCATTTATAAAGATATAAATGACAAAAACTCGCTTATACATTTTGCATCAATACCCGAACTTACGGACATGATAAAGAAAAAAGAAATAGAGGGCGGAATGATTCCCAAAGTCCAGGCCTGTATGCAGGGTGTAGAAAACGGAATAAACAGCGTTCACATAATTAACGGTGGTATTCCTCATCCCATTATGCTTGAAATCTTTACTGACTCCGGCATAGGCACAATGATTACAAAATAGGTGAAAAAATGAAAATAATACCCGCATCCCTAAAGCACGCAGAACAAATAAACCAATTAACATTAAAATCTTTTGAGCTTTACAAAAGCCATTTGACAAGCGGAGTTAAGGTCTCAGCTTTAAGCGAAAAAGTTGAAGATGTCATTAATGATATAAAACAAAATACTGTTTTAGTAGCGGTAAAACACGCCAATATCATTGGCAGCATAAGAATAGAAAAGCTCACCGACGATTTAGCGTATATTTACAGATTTGCAGTATCCCCTGATGTCATCGGAGGCGGTGTGGGTTCGGCTCTTTTGGAATACGCAATTGAAGAATGTGAAGAGCTTGAGGTCAAAGCCATAGCCCTTCACACAAACACGAAGTATTTTAAGCTGGCAAGATACTATTATGGAAAGGATTTTTTCGTACATTCCACAACTTTTAACAGAGGTTACATAAGAGCTCTTTTCATAAAAGAGCTCTCAAACGAACCCTATGACATAACACCTGCTTTGAAAAAATAACATCTTTTATAGATATTTTCTTACATGTAACCAGCTTTTTTTATTAAATCTTGCGTTAGCGCTGCTTGTAGAGGGCAGATATTCAGCATCCAGCTTGGGAAAAAATTTCTTAAATAGATTATACGCTAACCTGCCGTTTGCAAAGATTTTCATCTTTTGTATATTAGGTATACTATACAAATCATTGGGCTCAACATCTTTAATAGCGCTGTCCAGAGAGCCTTTTCTTCGGCATTTATAAATAACATCCCAAAGAGCTATACCGTTATCTTTTAGAAGCTTTTTCCTTTTTTCAATAGTCTTTGGAAAAGGGCTACATGTTATCTCAGCAATTATACTCCAAAACCTGTTTGTGGGGTGCATGTAATAAAAACTGTCTTCAAGGCTTTTTATACTGGGCATGCTACCAAGTATAAGAATTTTACTATTTGAATCAAAAATAGGTCCAAAGCATTCAATTTTTTCACTCATAAATATAATATAACACAATTTTCGTTTGTGTAAAACAAAAAAGAGCCTGCTTAAGTGGCAGACTCTTTTTTTTATCAAATTAATTTATTCAAGTTATTCTATTATTGAAGTAACAACACCTGAACCAACAGTTCTGCCGCCTTCACGAATAGCAAAACGAAGTCCCTGTTCCATAGCTATTGGGGTTATAAGCTCGATATCCATATCGATGTTATCCCCGGGCATAACCATTTCTACATCTTTTGGAAGCTGTATTGAACCGGTAACATCTGTTGTACGGAAATAGAATTGAGGACGATATCCATTAAAGAATGGGGTATGTCTTCCGCCTTCTTCCTTTTTCAAAACATAAACCTGTCCCTTGAATTTTGTATGAGGTGTGATTGAGCCGGGTTTTGCGAGAACTTGACCTCTCTCTATGCTTTCACGGTCAATACCTCTTAGCAATACGCCAACATTGTCGCCTGCTTGAGCAAAGTCAAGAAGTTTGCGGAACATTTCAACACCTGTAACAGTGGTTTCAACTGATTTCTCATTAAGTCCAACGATTTCAACCTTGTCCTGAACCTTGATTTGACCTCTTTCAACTCTGCCGGTTGCAACTGTGCCACGACCTGTGATGGTGAAGACATCCTCTACGGGCATAAGGAAAGGTTTATCTGTATCTCTTTCAGGTTCGGGAATATACTCGTCAAGAGCCTTAAGCAGTTCTTTTATAGAATCACAAGCGGGGTCATCCACATTGCCTGCAGCGGCAGCTTCAAGAGCTTTAAGCGCAGAACCTTTAATAATAGGTATCTCGTCGCCGGGGAACTCATATTCACTGAGAAGGTCTCTGATTTCCATTTCTACAAGTTCAAGAAGCTCAGCATCGTCAACTTGGTCTGTCTTATTCATATAAACAACGATATAAGGAACGCCAACCTGTCTTGCAAGAAGTATATGCTCACGAGTTTGGGGCATAGGTCCGTCTGTTGATGCAACAACAAGAACTGCGCCGTCCATTTGAGCGGCTCCGGTAATCATATTCTTAACATAGTCAGCATGTCCTGGACAGTCCACATGGGCATAGTGTCTTTTATCTGTCTGATATTCAACATGAGCTGTATTTATTGTGATTCCTCTTGCTTTTTCTTCCGGCGCTTTGTCAATTTCGTCATATTTCACCTGTTGCGCAAAACCGGACGCAGCAGATACCATTGTTATAGCGGCTGTCAATGTAGTCTTACCATGGTCAACGTGACCAACAGTACCAACATTCACATGGGGTTTTGTTCTTTCAAATTTTGCTTTAGCCATTTAATATGTCCTCCAATAATAATCATTCTTTTATTTATTTAATATTATATATTATTTTATTTAGCTTGTCACCTATATTCACAAGATTTATAAGGAAAAATCCCTAATTTTTAATAATTCTTCCCGTCTTTATATATATTATGCTTGTGATTGGGAACTGTCAAGCATTTTCTTTCTTTCTGACAAAGGAACTTCGGTATAACATCTGAGTTGCATTGAGCTAAGACCCCTGCCTTGGGTTACGCTTCTCAAAACTGTGGTATATCCAAACATCTCCGACAAAGGAACATCTGCAACCACAACCTTGACTCCTTGTCTGTCATCCATAGACTTCACGCTTCCTCTTCTTGAGGTTAATGTGCCCAAAACAGCGCCTAAATATTCTTCGGGTACGGTTATTTCAACTTCCATCATAGGCTCAAGCAAAGTGGGACTGGCTTTTGTCGCAGCTTCTTTGTATGCAAGAGAGCCTGCAATCTTATAAGCCATTTCGCTGCTGTCAACTTCATGATAGCTTCCATCAATAAGCCTTACTTTGAAATCAACCATTTCATAACCCAAAAGCACTCCGCCAAGAGACGCCTCTTTTATGCCCTGTTCAACAGATTTTATATATTCTTTAGGGATTGCTCCTCCCACAATTTCATCAACAAACTCAAATCCTTCGCCGGCTTCTTTGGGGCTTATGATTATTTTACAAGCTCCAAACTGACCTTTTCCGCCCGTTTGCTTAATGTATCTGCCTTCTGCTGTCGCTTCTTTTTTAATTGTCTCTCTATAAGCAACCTGAGGCTGACCAATATTAGCCTCAACCTTAAATTCTCTGAGCAGTCTATCCACAATTATTTCCAGATGCAATTCTCCCATACCGGCAATAATTGTTTGTCCGGTCTCCTTGTCGGTATAAGTCTTGAAAGTGGGGTCTTCTTCAGCAAGTTTAGACAAAGCAATCCCCATCTTATCCTGACCGGCCTTTGTTTTTGGCTCAATAGCCACTCTAACAACAGGGTCGGGAAACTCCATACTTTCAAGTATTATTGGCTTTGACACATCGCACAATGTATCTCCGGTGGTTGTTTCTTTAAGTCCTACAAGCCCTACAATATCTCCGGCAAAAGCTTCTTTTATTTCTGTTCTGGTATTTGAATGCATTCTAAGAATTC
>CAZVHD010000054.1:0-8685 GCA_964626765.1 uncultured Christensenella sp. | reverse complement strand
CTGTCCCAAAAGCAAGGATACGCTGTTAGCGACATGAAAAAAGAATAAAGGGATTGCTATGAAAAGAATCACCAAAGCGCAAAAACGGGAAAGACTTGCGATGATTATTTCATTGCTTATTGTTACTGTTCTTTTGTGCATACCCCCAATCAACAATATTTTTGTTGGAATCTTCGGCTATGCCATTTATGCCTATATGATAGCGTTTTATAGCATTTTTCTATTCTTAATGAGAGGGTACAAACTTGCTTTGCCCCGAAAGAAAACCGCTTTATATTTGAGTATTTTTGTGTTTATTTTATTCACTGTACATATAGGCTTCACTAAGGACCTCATTGAAGGTGGATTTGGAAGTTATATATTAGACTCATTTTTGGTTGATAGCGCAGGTGGGACGCCGGGTGGCATATTGGTCTCGATTGTGACATCATTTATTGCGGTTCCCTTAGGTTATTTATGGTCTCTTTTATTGTTCTTTTTTATTAGCGCATCATTGCTATTTTTTGCCATTTTTCCTTTATTCTTAATAAAGAGCGGGAATTCATCCAATCAAAAACAGGCTTTTTTGAAAAGACTATCAAAAACCCCTTCGGAAAAAGAAGAAAGCAAAAAGGGCGATATTGAAGTTATGGAAATTCAGGAGGAAAAGCCCAAGGAACCTTTAACAGTTGAGGAATTTGATATGGAGCCCAAACCCAAAACAAAAGACGACGCTAGAAAATTATTATTCGGGGACAAGCCCAGGCCCGTTCAAATGACACAAAAAAGTAGATACACCGTTGAAGAAATAAAAGTCAAAAAACAAGAAGAAACGCAAAAAAATCCTTATGAGATTTTACCCAATATCGAGGCATCCTTAGTTAAGCCTAATGACGAATGGTATACAAACAGTTTTATACAATCCAAAAAGACAAACAAAGCAAAAGAAGTTCTTTTGAATACCACATTAGAAGAAGACTATAAAAGGCGTTATGGAGAAAGCCGGGTTGAGCAATCTCATCAGGAAGAGGCTTTTGAAATCACACCATATCAACCCGAGGACAATCACGAAGAGGTTATTGAAACATCTTCAGCTCAACAGCCACAAGAGAGGTTTTCAAGCTCAATAAATCATAAAAATCAAGATTTTGATGAGAAACATCCAAAAAATATTGTGGAACGCCCTGATAATAAGCGCGAAGAAATAAGACAAAGCCGTATAGGCACACCCAAAGAGCAGTCCTCACATCAACAAGTGAAAAAGTCTCAAAAACCTTATGTAAAACCATATGTGGGGCTGTTGGAAAACCATGTGAGTTTAGGCTTTGAAGAGGAAATCACCGATGCTGAATATAAGCGCTACAAAGAAATTTTAGAAAACACCTTACAACAATTTGGAATTATGGCAAGTGTATTCAACGCTATAAAAGGGCCTACCGTCACAAGATACGAACTTAAATTGGAGCAAGGCCTGGGAAATTCTGTAAAAAGAGTTTTGAACTTGCACAAGGACCTTAAGATGGTGCTTGAGGCAGACGGGGAAATAAATATACTCGCTCCAATAAAAGGCAAAAACGCCATTGGCATAGAAGTGCCCAACAAGAACAGAGGCATAGTTTCATTAAGAGAAACCATAAGCTCTTCGAATTTTCAAAACGCTAAAAGCGGTATTAAATTAGCTTTGGGAAAAACTTTGGAAGGAAAACCATATATAGCAGACCTTGAAGAGATGCCTCACTTATTAGTTGCGGGAGCGACAGGCATGGGCAAAAGCGTATGCATAAACACAATTATAACAAGCATTTTATTTAGACATTCTCCTGATGAAGTCAGACTTTTACTTATTGACCCTAAGAAAGTGGAGCTTATAAACTATATGGGACTGCCCCATTTGCTTGTGGAAGAGCCGCTAGTGGAAATACCGGAGATAGTTAAAGCCTTGAAGTGGATAAGGGAAGAGACCCTTCAAAGGTTTAATAAATTCAAAGACAACAAAGTAGTTAGCATAAACGAATACAATAAGTACGCAAAAATAAACGGTATGGAAACCATTCCAAAGATTGTCATTGTCATAGACGAGGCCTCAGAGCTTATGACAAAGGCTAAAAAGGAAGTTGAGGAGACTCTTTCCAGTCTTGCAAGAATAGGAAGAGCGGCGGGCGTTCATTTGATTTTCGCAACACAAAGCCCAACCAAAGATGTTATAACTTCTGAGATACAAAACAACCTCAATACCAAAATAGCTTTTGCGGTCAGCGACTATGTTCATTCACAGGTTATATTCAAAGCCCAAGGAGCGGAGAAACTTCTTGGCAAAGGAGATATGTTTTTGAAGGGTTCGGGGGGTGAGCTCATAAGAATACAGTGTTCCTTTATAAGTTCGCAAGAAATTCAAAGGGTCACAAACTTTATTTTGCAAAACAACGAAGCGGACTTTGATACGTCCATAGACCAGGCGATAAAAAAGCCAGAACCTGAGCCGGAGAGCAATATAGGCAATAACAAGCGAGCAAAATCCGACGACACTTTTATGACCAATGTCAAAGAGGCCCTAAAGATTGGTTTGAGGATGAAGGGTATATCCACATCAATGCTACAAAGAAAAATGGAAAAGGGCTATAACAGCGCCGCAAAGATTATTGACTATCTTGAGGAAAACGGTTATATTGGAGCGCCGGACGCAATTAACAGAAAAAGGAAATTGCTAATCACGGCTGAGGATTTTGTCAAGCAGTTTCCGGAAGAAAGAAAAAGCGTAGAGGACCTATTAATTGAAGAATAATAAAAAAAATAAGATAGCCACTATATCATTAGGGTGCGATAAAAATAGAATAGACACAGAAAATATGCTTTATCTGTTGCAAAAAGAAGGATTTGACCTGATACAGGATACCAATGAGGCCGACTACATACTTATAAATACATGCGGTTTTATTGAGCCGGCAAAGAAAGAGAGCATTGATACCATATTGGAAATGGCAAAGTTCAGGAAAAAGGGCAAAAAGCTTGTTGTTACGGGATGTCTTGTTCAAAGGTATGCAAAAGAGCTTTATGAAAATATGCCAGAAGTTGATTTGCTCATTGGTATCAATAGCCAAAACAAAATCGCCCAAACGATAAAATCTTTTCAGAATGAAAGGATATTGGATTATGAAAAGAGCATTAAAGAATATGTGGCGGGAAGAGTGATAACAACGCCTTATCACTACGCCTATTTGAGAATAGCCGATGGATGCGACAATTTTTGTAGCTATTGCGCTATACCTTACATAAGAGGAAGATACCAATCGGTTGCCATAGAAAAATTGGTGGACGAAGCAAAAATGCTTATAGACCGAGGAGTCAGGGAAATAATACTAGTGGCGCAGGATACCACAAGATATGGAAAAGACCTTTATAAAAGATATGCCTTGAAAGAACTTTTGAAAGAACTTGTAAAGCTTGATGTATGGAAGATAAGGATATTATACGCATATCCAGAACTTGTGGACGAGGAGCTTGTCAAGATGATATCAAAAGAAAAAAAGATTGCAAAATACATTGATATACCTTTGCAGCATATAGACGATAGCGTTCTTAAAAGAATGAACAGAAGAACCGATAGTCAAGAGATTTTTGATATGCTAGAAATGATTAAGAAAACAGATAAGAAAATAGCTGTTAGAACCACTTTTATTGTAGGTTTTAACGGGGAAGAAAAAGAAAATTACTCAACCTTAAAAAGCTTTGTCAAAAAGACAGATTGCATAGATTATGCGGGGTTTTTCGGTTATTCGATGGAGGAAGGAACAAAGGCAAGTAAGTTCGCTAAAGGCAATGTCCCTCAAGAAATTATTGAAAAAAGAGTGGACGAGCTAAAATGCATATGGACAAAAAAAATTGAGAGCATTAATAAAAAATATATTGGAAAAATACTTGAAGTAATCTACGAGGGCATTGACTATGACAAACAGATGTTTTGGGGACGAACAGAACACCAAGCCCCGGAAATAGACACACTGGTCTATTTCACATCCAAAACACCTATTAATGTTGGAGAAATCTACAAAGTTAAAATAAAAGAGACAGACTTCAATCTATATGGGGAAGCGGGAGAATAATATGAGAGAGATTTTGAAGTGTTACACCAATCCTGAGGAAGTGGAAGCAAGACTCAAAATGCTCAAGCCTGATTTGGAAGATTACACTATCTTCGGGGAAAATATGGATATCACAATAGTCTTTGAGGATATATCTCAAGATGACTATGACGATATTTCAGAGATGTTGGATGATATAATCTATAATGACAAAGATGTTTCTTTGGCAAGAACTCTTGTCAGCTTTTTGAGAAAAAACAATTTAATTATAGCCGCGGCGGAAAGTTGCACTGGCGGACTTATATCATCTGCAATAGTTGGCATAGAAGGAGCAAGCCAAATTTTCTTTGAAGGTCTTATCACTTATTCCAACCTTTCCAAAATTGCAAGATTGAATGTCAAAAGCAAAACTTTGGAAGAGTTTGGCGCGGTGAGCGAGGAAACAGCCCTGGAAATGGCTCACGGTATTCTCAACGAGAATGTTGATATAGGGGTGTCGGTCAGTGGTATTGCCGGCCCTGAAGGAGGAACATTGGAAAAGCCGGTAGGATTGGTTTTTATAGGCATAGTAGGAGAAAATTCTAGCGAAGTCATAAAGAATATATTTGAAGGCGACAGAAAAAGGATAAGGGAATGCGCCAAAAATGCGGCGTTATTTTACACCCTTCAACACATAAAAAAATATTATTAAGGAGAGATTTTATGGATAACAAAAAAGCAAAGAATTCAGATGTGGAAAACAAAAAGAAGAATTTAAGCGAGGCTATTTTACAAATAGAAAAGCAGTTTGGTAAAGGTTCAATAATGACTCTTGACGGAGACAAGGTCAGTGGCGTTGAAGTTATACCCACAGGTTGCCTATCGCTGGATGTAGCGCTAGGAATTGGCGGAATACCGAGAGGACGGGTTATTGAGATTTACGGACCTGAATCATCGGGAAAGACAACTTTGGCGCTACATATGATAGCAGGCGCCCAAAAACTCAAGGGGATTGCGGCGTTTATAGATGCAGAACACGCTCTTGACCCTGTATATGCGGAAAGACTGGGTGTGGACCTTAGCAATCTATATGTCTCGCAACCGGACAACGGAGAGCAGGCTTTAGATATCACCGAGCAACTTGTAAAAAGCGGAAGCGTGGATATAGTCGTTATAGACTCTGTTGCTGCGTTGACCCCTAGGGCGGAAATAGAAGGCGAAATGGGAGATAGCCATGTGGGATTGCAAGCAAGGCTTATGTCTCAGGCTCTAAGGAAATTAACGGGCATTATAAACAAATCAAAGACAAGCGTTATATTCATAAACCAGCTTAGGGAAAAAGTAGGTGTAATATATGGAAGCCCCGAAGTAACTTCAGGCGGAAAGGCGTTGAAATTCTATTCCAGTATGAGACTTGATGTCAGAAAAATTGATTCCATAAAGCAAGGAACAGAGCTTATTGGAAACAAAACAAGAGTCAAAGTAACCAAGAATAAACTTGCGTCACCTTTTAAGAAAGTTGAATTCGATATCATTTTCGGCAAAGGCATATCCTCACAGGGAAGTATATTGAATTTAGCAGTAGAAAACGGACTTATTGACAAAGCAGGTTCATGGTTTAGCTATAACGATGAAAAGATTGGACAGGGCAGAGAAAAGGCAGTTGAGTATCTTACAAACAACCCTGAGGTTACCCAAAAGCTTGAAAATGAGATAAGAGCAATATATAATCTCACAAAGAGCTGATAGGTATTTTATAGCCAAAACAACAGAAAATAATATTGCCCTTGACACACAAGGGTTATATAGTTTATAATTTTTTTTGTATATTAGAGTTGTTTTGTTTGCGAACGACAAAATAACATGTAATTTAACAATTGAATATAGGAGGTAAAAATGTTAAGCAGTCTTAGCCCAATGCTTGCAATAAGTAGCTTGGAGATTGTCTTAATTATAGCCATTCCTTTTAGTTTAGCTATTGGTACACTTGCCGGTATAGCAGTGTACAAGAAGCTTACCGAAAAAAGAATAGGCAGCTCAAAAACCGAAGCGTCCAGAATATTGGAGGATGCAAGGTTAGAAGCAAAGACGATGCGAAAAGAAGCCTTATTGGAAGCAAAAGAGGAACAATTAAGATTGCGAAACGAGTTTGAGAAAGAATCTAAGCAAAGACGAATTGAACTTCAAAAACAAGAATCAAGGCTCAATCAGAAAGAGGATTCTCTTGATAAAAAAGAGAATATCATGGAAAACAAGCTTGAGCTTGTGGAAAAAACTAAAAAAGAGCTAGAAGAAAAAGAACAAAAGCTTAAAGAAAAACAGATTGAACTTGAAAGGCACAGTGAAAAAATGCTGGAAGAGTTGGAGAAGGTCGCTGAAATGACCTCGGAAGAGGCAAAAACAATTCTTATTGACCAGATGACAGAGGAAGCGAAAAAAGAAGCTTCAATTATCATCAGGGAAATAGAAAATAAAGCAAAAGAAGAAGGCGACAAGAAAGCAAAGGATATCATAGGCTTAGCAATCCAAAGATGCGCTGTTGACCATGCAGCCGATACCACAGTATCAGTAGTGGAGTTGCCCAGTGAAGAGATGAAGGGCAGAATTATCGGAAGAGTGGGCAGAAACATTAAGGCGCTTGAGAGTGTGACGGGGGTTGACATCATAATTGACGATACGCCCGATGTTGTTACGCTCACTGGATTTGACCCTGTCAGAAGGGAGATAGCAAGGCTTACTTTGCAAAAGCTTGTAGCTGATGGCAGAATTCATCCTCAGAGGATAGAAGAAGTAGCCGAAAGAGTGAAAAGGGACATAAACCACCAGATTAAAGAAGTGGGAGACGCAGCTGTATTTGATACAGGATTGTACGGAATACATCCCGAGCTTGTGAAATTACTTGGAAGAATGAAATACCGCACAAGCTATGGACAAAATGTACTCAACCATTCTCTTGAAGTAGCGTATCTTTCAGGGCTTATGGCGCAAGAGCTGGGAGCGGATGTAAAAACCGCTAAAAGAGCCGGTTTGTTGCACGACATAGGAAAAGCAGTAGACCAGGAATATGAGGGAACTCATATCCAGATAGGTGTGGAGCTTGCCCGCAAATACAAGGAAAACGAAAAGGTGGTACATGCTATAGCCGCGCACCATGGTGACATAGAAACAAATTCCATTGAAGCGGTTTTGGTTCAGGCGGCGGACGCGATAAGCAGCGCGAGACCTGGAGCAAGAAGGGAGTCCCTAGAAAATTATGTTAAGCGTCTAGAAAAATTAGAGAATTTGGCAAACTCGTTCGCAGGAGTAGAGCAGTCATATGCCATTCAGGCAGGAAGAGAGATCAGAGTTATAGTACAACCCGAAAAGGTAGATGACTCAACAACATTGTTCTTAGCAAAAGAAATAGCGAAAAAACTGGAGTCCGAACTGGAATATCCGGGACAAATAAAAGTTAATGTTATAAGAGAGCTAAGAAGAATAGAATATGCAAAATAGTATACCAAACAAAAAAGCGTTATCAAAAAAAAGATAGCGCTTTTTGTTATTTTATATGGTTTTTTATGACAGAATAAGTATAACTCCAACAATAGCTAAGATGATAACGCTTAATGCCAAAAACAAGAGAATTTTCATAATCTTTAGGCCAAGGTTTTTCTTTTTGTTTTCTCCTTCAAAAGGAGAGGTTTTCATTTGGTCAAGGAGCTTTTGTTCCTGCTCAAAAGTAGCCTCTTCAAAATCTTGAGGCTCATTTCCTTTCTTATAAACAAGATAGAATGCCAATGCTTTGGGATGGTCCATAATCAGTTGGTCTTTGGGGTATTTTTTTATTTCATTGAGCATCGCAAAGTCACCGGCGCCTCCACTTACTAAGATTGCAAAGAGAAAAATCCAAAATAGATTTCCCCATATGCTAACAAGAATTAAGGGAATGATACCTGTCAATATCACGGGAAAAATAAGCGATAATAGATACGCTCTTGCTCTCATGGGTTTGTTGCATGTGCAATATACCATTCCATGTTTGGGAACGATTCCAAACTTTATATCTTTGGGTTTTGCTTTTCCAAATATAATAAAACCCAAAGCGTGTATTAGCTCATGTAGAATGATAAGAGCAAAACCCAAACCAACAATAATGATGACATCCACAAAGTAATTTCCTGAAATCGGAGGATTGAAGCCGAATACAAATATATTAAGAACTGAAAACACAGTTAAGGACAGTAAAAATATTACAAGAGAAAAATTGATTATCTTTGCCGCATCAAACGCCACTATTTGTTTTTTGTATTCCATATTTACCTCAACTTTCATTATATATAAACTTGAGCTGTCATTCAAGTAATTTTAGTAATTGACACCTTATAAGTAGTAGATTTACAATAAATTTATATAACTATTGTTAATAGGCGAAACTTTTTCAAAACAAAGGAAAATTATGGTGGTGGTTTTTTTAAGAAAGTTCTTCGGGTATAGAGCTTTTGGATAAAGCATCATAATAAGCTAAAATCAATAAATAAACAAAACACAATAAAAAAACACAATAGACATTTAACAGGCGCAAAAAGAACACAAGACAAGATAAATTATAACAAGCAAAAAAAAAAACAGAAGATGCGTGGAGGGCCTACCAGAAAAAGATAAAAAA
>CAZVHD010000053.1:0-8706 GCA_964626765.1 uncultured Christensenella sp. | reverse complement strand
ATAATATTCCTCGTGCATTTTATGTTCCAGAATATTTTCCTCTTTGACAGGACGAAATGTTCCAAGCCCCACATGTAAAAGTATCTCAACCACTTCCACGCCCTTTTCTTTGAGCTTGCATAGCAACTCGGGAGTGAAATGCAGTCCGGCTGTGGGCGCCGCCGAGGAGCCCTCAACTTTTGCGTAAATTGTGTTGTATCTTTCTTTATCGTCTAACTTTTTTGTTATATAAGGAGGCAAAGGAACCTCTCCCACATTTGACAAAATATGCTCGAAAACGCCCTCGTATTCAAACTCAACTATTCTTATACCGTTGTCGATAACATCACAGACCTTAAACTTTAGGTTCTCATTTATTGTTATGTGGGAGCCTATTCTGGCTTTTCTTGCTGGCTTCAAAAGAGCTTCCCACCTTTTCAGGCTCAGCCTCTTCAATAAAAGTGTCTCATATTTTCTGCCGTTGTCATCATAGCCATAGAGCCTTGCGTAGATAACCTTGGTGTTGTTTATCACCAGCACATCACCGCTTTTTAATATGTCAGCGATGTCCCTAAACTTTAGGTGCTCTGTTTTATCTTCACAACGATTATAATATAACAGTCGGGAGTTATCTCTTGGATAAATGGGTGTTTGAGCTATCAATTCCTCAGGCAAATCATAATAAAAGTTACTTTTTTTCATATTCATCTCTTTTTTATCAATCAAACAGTGTTTGCGGGGTATCGCAGGATATGTTCAGATGTTCATACGCTCTTTTAAGACAAACTCTGCCCCTTGGCGTTCTGGTTATAAACCCAAGTTGCAAAAGAAAAGGTTCGTATACATCTTCAATTGTGTTGGCCTCTTCTCCCGATGCCGCCGACAATGTATCCAGTCCCACAGGACCTCCCCCGAATTTATCAATAATGGTGGTTAATATGTTTTTGTCTATGTTATCCAAACCCAGTTTGTCTATTTCCATACTGCATAATGCTGAATTTGCAATATCCAAAGTTATCGTATCCATATCTTCATATTCGGCAAAATCTCGTACTCTTTTTAAGAGCCTATTCGCAATTCTGGGCGTTCCCCTCGACCTTGACGCAATTTCCATAGAGGCTTTTTTGTCTATCTTAATATTCAAAATATTTGCCGACCTTTCTATTATTGTGGACAATTCATAAGGATTATAAAGTTCCAGTCTGAAATATACTCCAAAACGGTCTCTTAATGGCGAGGACAACATACCCGCCTTTGTGGTGGCGCCTATCAAAGTAAATTTGGGAAGCGTCAGCCTGATTGTTCTTGCCGAGGGACCTTTTCCCAAAACCATATCAAGAGCAAAATCCTCCATAGCAGGATAAAGTATCTCCTCTACATTATGGTTAAGCCTGTGAATTTCATCAATGAAAAGAATACTATCGTTACTTAAATTTGTAAGTATTGCCGCAAGGTCTCCGGCTCTTTCAATGGCCGGACCTGATGTTACTCTTATTTCTGCGCCCATTTCATTGGCAATGATATGGCTCAATGTTGTTTTTCCAAGTCCCGGCGGTCCATAGAGTAAAACATGGTCAAGAGTTTCCTCTCTTTTTTTTGCAGAGTGCATATATACATTCAAGTTATTTTTTATTTTTTCCTGACCGATGTACTGCTCAAGACTTTTTGGTCTTAACACATTTTCATATTCATCGCCTTGAGTTTTTTCCGATGTCAATATTCTTTCTTCATCAAACATTATGTCCTCTTGAGTTAAATATTTTTAAGCGCCATTTCAATAAGCTCTTCTATGCCTTTTGCCTGCGCTTTTGCCTTTTGCACCGCTCTTAAGGCGTCTTTTGGATTTATGCCAAGACCTTTTAGGGCAAGCACAGCGTCCTGAGTGTCTTTGTCCCCCATTTCACTAACAACAATTTCCCCTGTGTCAATATCCTGAGTGTCAAGGGATATGCTTTCCTTAAGCTCAAGCACAATTCTTTCGGCTGTCTTTTTGCCTATGCCTTTTATTGAGGATATAGTCTTTATATCCTTGGTTATGATAGATGTCACAAGCGTACTCAATTCTATGCCCGAAAGTATGCTCATAGCGGCTTTAGGTCCCACTCCGCTTATAGTAATAAGCTTCAAAAACATATTTTTTTCTTCGGCGGAATGAAATCCGTATAGCGTTATTGAGTCCTCTCTTGGATAAAGATAAGTATATATCTTCATTTTTTCGTGTGTCAGATTACTCTTTGCTATTGTGGTTGAGGACACATTGAGTTCATATCCAATCCCACCGTTTTCCACTATCATTATGCCACCTTTGGCAAATACTATATCTCCTTTTATGAATGCAAACACTTTTTTTCTCCTTTTACATTCCGAAAAGCGCGGAAAGTCTGTTTGTTTGTGAATGAGTCAGCGCAACTGCTAAAGCGTCTGCAGCGTCATCGGGTCTGGGCATGGACTTCAAGCCAAGCATAACCTTTACCATTTGCTGAATTTGTCTTTTATCCGCCCTTCCATATCCCGTCATAGCTTGTTTAATCTGGAGCGGTGTATATTCAAAAAGGTTATTACACCTTCCCATGCAGGATATTATTATAGCTCCTCTTGCCTGAGCCACATTTATAGCGGTTTTTTGATTGTTTTGAAAAAACAATTCCTCAATACATATTGCGTCAGGATTATGTAAAAGAATAAGTTTATCTATGCCCTTTTCAATAAATTTAAGCCTTTTTGGTATGGAGTGTTCTTTTGGTGTGGTTATCACACCATAATCAACAGCTCTCACTTTTGAGCCGTTCGTTTCAATAATACCATATCCCACAGTAGCGTATCCGGGGTCAATACCTAAAATAATCATAATCTTATAATACTCAAAAAAAGCTCTTTAGTCAATCCATATCATTATCTATTGTGGTAAAATTGGAGACGGGAAATTTTATATAATTATGGTTGTCCTCTGAAACAAAAGAAAAACTCATTTCATCTATCCAAGTGGGACTTTGTTCATTGAATTCTGTATCAGTAGAACCTGTAAACGCATTTATGGTTATTATTCTTTGCTCCTCGTCAATTTGAGCGTATTCAAGTCTGGAATAAAAAAGCTTCACATAGTTCCATTCATATGGTATCCACACAAGTATATCTTCAAAAGGCTCTTCGGGTTGTAAATCGGGAGGCATAGCGTTATATGTATACTCATTCAAATATGGAAAAATAGAAAAGATTTTGAAAACATATTCTTCATTTTCAAAGTCATAAAAATTAAATTTTGCTTTGAGCTCGGCCAATTGATAATGTCCGTTTTGCTTTTCGCCAAGAGCAAAATAAGAATCTCCATTTGTAAGTATATAACACTCATTGCCTTGATAAAGAAATGTCTCTTGATTGACATCATAGACTTTATCTACGCCAATGAAATAATCAGAGCTTCTTATTCTTTTATCAAACTCATCAAAGTGCCTATCCGCTATTCTTACGCTGTTATTTTTCTTGTCCACAGCATTTATGTGAGTTAAGGTGAATACATTGCGATACCCGTCTATTTTTGAGTTGTAGTCATAAGTTAGAAAAGAATCAGAGGGCTTGTTACATGATGAAAGAGAAAAAACAAAACACATTAATATGATTATTAACAATAGACATATGAACTTTTTCATGAAAACCCCTTTTTAAGATTATATCAAATTTCAAATTATCTGACAATACCATAAATAAAATGCAATTTATCAATCCTTTGTATATTTATAACAGGCTCAATGAAATATCATTGAAATTAATAAGAAACGAGGCTTAAATTACTTGTATATATATTCATAAAGTTGTATAATAACTAAAAATATGATAAAAAAGGAGACATAACATGAAGGTTGTACTTGCATATTCAGGCGGACTGGATACTTCAATAATCATCCCATGGCTAAAAGAACACTATAACAATTGCGAAGTTATCGCTATGGCGGCGGATGTCGGTCAAGGCGAGGAGCTTGCCCCCCTCAACGAAAAGGCGATAAAAACAGGCGCAAGCAAGATATATATTGAGGACCTGAAAGAAGAATTTGTCAAAGAAGCGGTCTTTCCTCTTATTAAAGCCGGAGCTTTATATGAAGGCAAATATCTTTTGGGCACATCAATAGCCCGCCCTATCATAGCCAAAAGACTTGTGGAAATTGCGGAAAAAGAAAACGCCGACGCTATTTGTCACGGATGCACAGGAAAAGGCAATGACCAGGTGAGATTTGAGCTTACCATAATGGCGCTCAACCCCAAAATCAAGATTATCGCTCCATGGCGTGAATGGAATATAAAATCCCGTGAGGAGGCAATTGACTACGCCAACACAAAAGGCATACCCATTCCGGTAACAAAGCAAAGGTCATACTCTATGGACAGAAATATTCTTCACCTTTCACATGAAGGACAGGATTTGGAAGACCCGTGGAACGAGAAAAAAGACAATTTGGTTATGATATGTAAAACTCCCGAACAAGCCCCCGACAAAGCCGAATATGTAACTATTGATTTTGAAAAAGGCATCCCCACCGCAATAAACGGAAAAGACCTTGACGCAGTAGAGCTTCTTTGTGAACTCAACAAAATCGGCGCAAGAAACGCAGTTGGCATTGACGACATGGTAGAAAACCGCCTTGTTGGCATGAAATCAAGAGGCGTGTACGAAACCCCCGGAGGCACTATTCTTATGAAAGCTCACAAGGAGCTTGAAGAGATATGCCTTGACAGAAACACATCTCATTTCAAGGAAGTTGTAGCCAACAAATTTGCAGAGCTTGCCTATGACGGAAACTGGTATACACCGCTTATGGACTCCATAATGGCTTTTGTTGATGAAACACAAAGGACAGTAACAGGAACAGTTGTTATGAAACTCTACAAGGGAAATTGTGTTATAGCAAAGAAAAAGAGCCCCTACTCACTTCACGACATTGATATCGCTACATTTGACGAAGACGAGGTATACGACCAAAAGGACAGCCAAGGCTTCATAAAGCTTTTCGGGCTTCCCTTAAAAGTCAGAGCAATGAAAATAAACGACTACAAAAACAAACTGATAAAAAAATAAAATCAGGGAGCGAAAAAAAAATGGCTAAATTATGGAAAGGAAGGTTTGAAGAGGACACCGACAAACTTGCCGATGAATTCAACACATCCCTTCCCATAGACAAAAAAATGTACTCTCAGGATATCAAAGCAAGCATTGCCCATGCAAAAATGCTTAACGCCTGCAAGATAATCTCAACAAATGAGCAAAAAAGAATAACCGAAGGTCTTGAGAGCATCTTAAAAGATATTGAAGAAAATAATCTAATAATAGAAAACGCCGAAGACATTCATATGTTTGTGGAAGAAGAGCTCACCAAAAGAATAGGCGACGCAGGCAAAAAACTGCATACCGCAAGAAGCAGAAACGACCAGGTTGTAACCGATTTCAGACTGTACGCAAAAGACAGTGTCAAAAACGCAAAAAAAGAAATCGCCGACTTTATTAAAACGCTTATTGCCCTTTCAAAAAACCATACTGAAAGCTATATGCCAGGCTTTACGCATATGCAAAAGGCGCAGCCAATAACCCTTGCCTTTCATCTTATGGCGTACGCCAATATGTTTTATAGGGATTTGAAAAGGTTTATCAACTCAACGGACACCCTGGACGAATGTCCTTTGGGTTCGGGCGCTCTGTCAGGAACAACATATCCCATTGACAGAAATTTTGTGGCAAAAGAGCTTGGCTTTAAGAACATCACCCTCAATGCAATGGATGCGGTCAGCGACAGGGATTTTGTGGCGGACTATATCTATAACGCCGCCCTTACTATGACCCACTTATCCAAACTCTCCGAGGAAGTGATAACATGGGCGTCTGACGAATACCGCTTCATAGAGCTATCCGACGCCTTCAGCACAGGCTCAAGCATTATGCCCCAGAAAAAAAATCCGGACATGGCGGAGCTTGTGAGGTCAAAATCAGGGCGAGCAATAGGCAACCTAACCGCCATAATGACTGTTATGAAAGCCCTTCCCCTGGCATATAACAAGGACCTTCAAGAAGATAAGGAGCTATTTTTCCACACCGAAGAAATCTTGATAAAAAGCCTTAAGATATTCAATAAAATGCTCGCTACATCAAGTTTCAACAAGGAAAATATGAAAAATTCCGCTGAAAAAGGCTTTACTAACGCAACCGACTTTGCCGACTACCTCGCAAAAAAAGGAGTTCCCTTCCGTGACGCCTATCAAACAACGGGAAAATTAGTCAATTATTGCTTAAAACAAAACAAGTCAATAGAAGAAATTGAACTTAACCAACTGAAGAAATTCAGCTCGCTTATTGAAAAAGATATCTACAATCAGATATCCATATCAACGCTTGTTTCCCAACGCAAAGTTGACGGAGGCGCCTCCCCCGAAGCCGTAAAAAAATCAATAAATCTTTTAGAAAACAAATTAAAAGATATAAATTAAATAAAATTTTTAGTCAATATGAGATATTACCCCTCTTATTTAAGTCGATTTGTTTATCGGCTTAAATTTTGTTTATTCACACAAACCTCTTATAGATATCTTTTCTTATTTTTATCATAGTATCGTTATTTAAGTCCCTGTTTTGCCGGGGTTGGTTAACAAACTTATCCATTAATATTTGGGCTTTGTCGGACAAGAGCACTATTCTGTCCGCGATAAGCAGCGCCTCGTCTATGTCGTGGGTAACAAAAATAGCTGTCTTTTTATCTCTGTGCCATAGTTTCAAAAACGCTTCCACAAGCCTTTTTTTCAGCACAATATCAAGACCCTTAAAAGGCTCGTCCATAAGCAAAAGAACACTCGGATAGATAAAAGCCCTTGCCATAGCCACCCTTTGTTGCATACCTCCGCTAAGTTGGGCGGGATAACTTTTCTTTTTTTCAGTTAATTCCACAATTGAAAGTATATTGTCAATTTTTTTTGTGATTTGTTCTTTACTCAAACCGCATGACAAAAGCACATATTCCAAGTTCTTTTCCACATTGAGATTAGGCAAAAGCCTTTGATTTTGAAAGATATAGCTTATATTTCCCGATTCTTTTTCCACTGTTCCTTCATAGCTTACAAGATTGCTTATAACATTCAAAACTGTGGTCTTACCACAACCCGAAGGTCCAAGCAAACAACAAATTTTATTTTCTTCAAGCTGTAAAGAAAAGTCTTTTAATACCGTGAGGTCATTATATTTTTTGTTTATATTTATTAATTTCATCTCCACCTCACAACAAATCTTTTTATGGTCTTTACGACAATCTCCAAAAGATAGCTCAAAATAATCGCCGCAATTGTCCACGCAATAAGCGTAGGGGTGTCAAGGAATATGGATGAACGCTGCATCATAACACCCATACTCTCTTTTGTTTGAGCCAATACCTCGGCGGCTATTACAAGCTTCACATTAAGCGACAACGCAGTTCTTATGGTATCTAAAAAAGTCGGCATAATATACGGAATAAAAAACCTTATAGCCATATCTTTTTTTGATACATTATAAACCTTTGACATCTGTATAAAGTCATAGTCGATATTAGAAATTGCCGAATAAAAACTTGCATAAAGCATAGGAAATATTATTAAAAAAGCAATGAACATAGGCGTTATATTTGATGTAAACCAAATAAGACTCAAAAGAATAACGCTCATCGTGGGCACCGCCCTTGTTATTATAACAATGGGCGAGAGCAAGAAATACACGGGTTTGAAAAGCGAGGATAAAACCGCAAACAAAATCGCAAGAGAAAGCGATATAGAAAAACTTACAAGCGTTCTTCTTAAGGTTGAGCCTACAGCAGTCCAAAATTCAGGCGTCACAAAGATATTTCCAAGCCTTGAAAAGCCGCTTACGGGCGACGGCAAGAGTATCTCAAGGTCAATTATTTTTGCAATAACAAACCACACCAAAACAAACAGTCCCAGCGACAGCAAAGGATAAATGACATTAAGATACTTTTTTACCGCATTTGTTTTCATTGTCTATAAAATCCCTCATCGGGCATTTGTCCGCCCACAAACATCTCATCAAAATTATACATACTTTGAAGATATTCTTCAACATCTTCTTTTCCATTTGCTGAGGTTACAAAATTAATATTACATCTTGTAACAGAATTAGTGTCGAGTCCGTTGAGATTGCTTCCGTTTGCAGTCAAAGCGGACAAGGCGTCGTCGGAGTTTGCCACTACCCATTCAACATTGTCCTGAACCGCCGCAAGGAACTCATCCAAAAAGTCAGAGTGATTTTCTATCAAATCATCTCTTGCAACAGTGGAAACTTGAGGATATCCGTTTGTCCATTCATCTTGCAGGTTCATAACTATTTGAAAAGGATTCTCTTCATCTTGAGTTGCGTTTATGGCTTGTGAGACCTGAGGCTCTCCAAGTATTGCATATTCTATTTGACCCGCTATCATCATGGATATAAGGTTTTGAGCGTTTGCGGCATATGTCAAAGCAACTTTGCCCTCTTCAGGCGTATCTTGTTCTACATATTCAATGTCATTGATTTCAAGCACACGCTTAAAAACAAAATCAGGTGTGTTGCCTTGCCCTAAATTATAAACGACCTCTCCTTCAAGCTGGCTTATATCCTGCAACTCATTTGATGAAAGCATATACATCACACCAAACACATTTGACGCCACATGTTTAATATCAATACCCTGATTATAAAAGTTAGCGCCCATATTTGTGGGAAGAATG
>CAZVHD010000052.1:0-8749 GCA_964626765.1 uncultured Christensenella sp. | reverse complement strand
AGCCCCCGTATTGGAAAGCGTACAAGAGGGCGCGGAGGTCTTGAATGAGGATTACCCCGTGGCCTTGATGAATCCAAATATGAAAAAATGGAACGACCGCATAGAGCGATACGGTTCAAATAAATGCTATAAGGTGCTAACAGGAAAAAGCGAATTTTGTGAAGACTGCGTAAAATAAAGGTGTATCGCCACAGGCAGACCTCAAACAGGCGAGGAAATTTATATACTTCCAGACGGGGGGCATAGAATTGTTGAGGTTTATTGCTATCCATTTCAGGATAACGATAAAGTCAATAAGGTGGTTGAATTTATTATTGACATCACTGAAAAAAAGGATATTGAAGAAAGACTTGTTGAAAGCGAGCAACAAAATAGAAGACTAATATCTCAAATGCAACAAGGTTTGTTGGTTGCCGAAGCTGTATACAATGACGATAACACCGTTAAGGACTATAAAGTCATATCAGTAAACAAGAGCTTCGAACAAATAATCGGTGTGAAAAAAGAAAAACTCGAGGGAAAATATCTTACTGAAACCTTTCCAAGGGAAGAGAAAAAATGGTTCACCAAATTCGGCGCAGTTGTAAATGACAAAAAACCAATTCAATTTGAGGATTTTTCTGACACATTGAAAAAATGGTTCAGGGTATCGGCTTATTCTCCTAAAAAAGGTCAATTTGCTGTTATCGTAGATGATATAACAGAAAAAAAGATGTTGGAAAACAGTTTGTATTATGAAAAGGAACATTTTAGAACAACCTTATTATCTGTTGGAGACGGGGTCATAGCTGTTGATAAAAATCAAAAAGTCACACTTATGAACCGTGTGGCGGAAAAGCTCACCGGCTGGAAGGTAAAGGAAGCTTTTGGAAAAGATTTTGAAGAGGTTTTTGATTGTATAAATGAAAAGACCAAAAAGAAATGCTCAAATGTAGTCAAAGAGGTATTTGAAAAAGGAAAAGTCGTTGAGGCGTCATCCGATAATATCCTTATCTCAAAGGGCAAAACCAAAAGACCTGTTGAAGAAAACGCAGCGCCTATAAAAAATAGAACGGGTGAAATCACCGGAGCTGTTATTGTTTTCAAGGACATAACCGATAAAAAGGATAAGCAGGACAAGATTCTGTTTTTGAGCTATCATGACCAGCTTACGGGGCTTTATAACAGAAGATTTTTCGAAGAGCATATGAATTTTCTGGATAATGATGATTATATACCTTTTACGGTGGTTATGCTTGATGTTAACGGTCTCAAACTTGTAAACGACGCTTTTGGTCACATTGTAGGGGATAAATTATTGAAAAAAGTCGCCACGGTTTTAGAAGATAATACCCAAAACGAGGATTTGGTAGCAAGAGTGGGCGGCGATGAGTTTATTATTGTATTTCCAAAAACTGATAAGCATCAAGTAAAAAATAAGATGAAAAATATTATGGATACGCTTGCAGACGAGAAAATAGAGGGTATGCATTTGTCAGTGTCTTATGGCTGGGAAACAAAATCCGATACAAATGCCGAATTCATGGACATATACAAAAGAGCCGAAGACCATATGTACAGAAGAAAACTTTCAGAAAGTCAGAGTATGCGCCACAGCGCTGTTAATGTTATTTTGAAAACACTTTATGAAAAAAGTCAAAGGGAACAACTTCATTCTCAAAGAGTGTCAGGCTTTTGTGTTGAGCTTGCAAAGGCTATGAATTTAGGAAAAGAAGACATTAAAGAAATGAGATTGGCAGGTCTTATGCACGATATTGGCAAGATTATAGTTCCCGATGATGTGCTAAATAAAAAAGAAAAACTTTCTGACATCGACTGGATAACAATGAAAAGACATCCCGAAACGGGCTATAAGATTTTGAGCTCGGTCAATGAATTTGCTCATCTTGCAAAAGAAGTTTTGCAACACCATGAAAAATGGGACGGGACAGGCTATCCCGAGGGGCTCAAGGGCGAGGAAATTGAATTTAAGGCAAGGATTATTGCGGTAGCTGACGCATATGACGCTATGACTACTGACAGACCTTACAGGAAAGCTCTTTCAAAAGACCAGGCCATAAAGGAAATAAAAGACAACGCAGGAAAGCAGTTTGACCCGAATATATCAAAAGTCTTTATTAACTTATTAAGTAAATAGTTTTTTTAAGGGTCTTTTATAAAAAAATAAAACTACTATTTCTGGGACATAATAATCTATGAGGAACAAAGAAATGACAGCTGCGATAATTCTCAACGGAAAGAGCGTATGCTCTCAAGTGAACGATGATTTTGTCATTTGCGCTGACGGAGGATACAAACTTCTAAAGGGGAGAAAAGCCAATTGCGTTATTGGAGATTTTGATTCTCTTGAGAAGACGCCCAAAGGCATAAAATCAATAAAGTATCAAGCTATGAAAAACCAGACCGACGGGGAATTATGTATTGAATACGCCATAGGTCAGGGATACAAAAATATAAATATTTATGCGGGGTTGGGCGGAAGAATTGACCATGTTATGGGTAATCTTTCCCTTCTTACTTTGGCTTATAGACTTGGCGCAAAAGCTGTTATAAAAGATAAGGATACCTTTGTTTATTATACCGAAAAAAAACTGGAGTTGACAGTGGAAAAGGGCGATACAATCTCTGTGATTGCTTTTGGCGGGGCTGCGGTGGTAAAAAATTCCACCAATTTAAGGTATCCCTTAAAGGATTTAGAGTTATTGCCACACCGCACAAGAGGTATCTCCAACCTTGCTAGCGATACTAACATAGCTCTTGAAGTAGCTCAGGGCGGTGTGTTGGTTTTTCATATTTTTTCAAGCAAATAACTTTTTATATCGACTGAATTTGTTTTACAAAAGCTTTTGAGATTAGCATTAAGCTACCGGCAAATATGGCGATAGCGGCATCGGCAAACACAAACAGGTTGTAAACAAATCCCCATGTAACCGCATTAAAACCTTCGGCTGCGTACATATCAAAAACAATAATTCCTGTTATGACATGGCAGCAATATCTCAATATTGCAATCAATATTCCGCCCGCTATAAATTGCAGTACAATTTTGTTTTTGAAGGCGGGAAAATATCTGAAAAGCCCGGCAAGCCCAATCATAGCAAACGCCATGGGATAGTCAAGCAAGAATTGTAGGGGGTGGAGTATCCATGGGTCTTGCAAAGCCTGCATAAGGCCGTATATAAAACCTGCCAATACGCCTTTTCTGATACCGAACATATATGAATAAAGCATGAGCGGCAATATGCTGACAAAAGTTATGGAACCGCCCTGTGGCATTCTGAAAAACCGCAGATAAGAAAGTGCAAAACTCATGGCTATGGACACAGCGGCGTATACTATGGATTTTGTGTGGTCGTTAGTAGGCGTCTTTTTGCCAAATATTAATGTGAGACTCAAAAGTATCGCACCCAAAGCTATTGATGAAAAGATAAGTATCATTTCATCAGCAAGAACAAACTCAATCCGATATGTTGTGACAAGCTGAACTATAAGCATAACAAACAGATATCCTCCAGCAATAGCGGCGGCTATTTTGGAATAGATTTTTATATAGTCTTTCTTTATTAACGATACAATAAGTCCACCTATTGCAAGAGCTATTAATAAAGCAAAAAGAGCGAATATAGGCCAAAACACATTTGCGTTAAAAGAATCGGACTGCACCATATCGTCAAACAGCAAAAATGCCATAATGGCAATAATACCTATGGAATAGCCAACGCCAATACCCATGGAGTATTTGGCATAATCCTTAAGCATGTCTTTGTTATATACCTTGACCAGGATACCAACAACAGCCATAAGGGCTACCAAACCTATGGTTAAGTATAAAAGGATTGTTCCGCTTTTTTCCAAAATTGAGAGGGCGGAAAAACTACAAAGATTAAACATGATACCTCCTCGTTGCATTGAGAACCATTGAGCAATGAAAAAAGTCTTAAAAGAGATTACTTTCAAGACTTTGTAAAAAGCAAGTCAAGCTTTCCTTTCGTGAGTGCAAACTCAATCAAGTTCAAAGGGTGTAATCTCAGACAGCTATTTATGCCGTCACCCCTAGCAAACATATTTAATTTTTATGATATTATTATAATGAATTATTATAATAATGTCAATCAATTTAACAAATTGGCATATCAATTTTTAATTTCGTAAATGAACTTTCAAAATTGGACTATTATATTGATAACCACGGGGTTTTTAATCTGGAAATGTTCCATATAGGGTAATGTCCTTTGTTACCCTATCACCGCTAACCCACGGCACAGTTTTTCCTCTATCTTTGTACCATATACAGCTTGCAGGTGGAGAATAGGCAGAAAATCGAGTAGGTGGAGGCGCGATATTCATACTCTATGGTGGGGAGAGCACTATTTGTTTATGACCGGAGTAAATCGTCAACGGACATTAAGGAAAATAAATGAACTTGAAATGTTCTTAAACGATATGAAAAAAGAGGGCAAACTAAACCCTACACAGAAGGCTAAAAATTGCAACACAACAACAGTATCTTGATTGGTATAAAAAGAACTACAAAAAAGACTTTGCGGGGAACCTAGCTCGTCCAGAGGGAATGACAGATAAGGACTGGGAAACGGGACTAAACCTTTACAACGCATATCAAGGCGGGCAACATATAGACACCCAATATCAAAGAGCAACTGACGCCTTGCAACAAGAAAAACAAACATCATTAGAATTCTTAATGAAAAGTTAATGAAATATTTGCCAACTTATAACAAAGCATGGGACTAGGTGGAGGCACATCAGAAACCGCCGCCCTACAAGCACAGAGCAATTATATGAATACCATTAGCGGGATTAAAGGCGATGTGGGAGAAGGCAAGAAGATTTGCTAAATGCTTATATCTCACAAAAATTAGGTTTACAGGCGGATACTGCCGATAAACAAATGGAATTGTTACGATATTATGGCGGAATTGAACAACAAGAGCAACAGTAAGAACAAGCCAAAGAACAAGCTAAAGAAGAAGAAAAAAGACAATTTTCGGTGGCAGTTGAAGAAGATATCCTAAGAGGTGGAACAGTTGACAAAATTAACCTTGATACCTATATAGTAGCCTAAAAATATTAGCCATGACTATTCTTTTTTTATTGCTCTTCCAAATTATTTTCATTATTTATGTAAGCGTCAATAAACCTTGTTAAATCACAGTCGTCGGGGTGGTATGAATAATATCTGGGATTGGCAAGATTGGACTCGCCACTGAAGGAAAGTCCCATTTTTATTGTGCCTGACCAAGATTCAATGGGATTGAGGTACTTGAACAGACCGTTATCCCATACCTCAAATTCTAATATGAAATTGGAATAGCTTACGGGGTTGGCGTTGGTTTCTTTTTTTAAGGTTTCTATTGTGTCGGGATTACTGTTTGCCACTTCTGTATCAATCATCATAGTTACCGCATAATACGCGTGTCCTTGTTCATTTTGTTTCAGCTCTATTGTGGTGCCTTCTTCAAGGACTAAATTGTCGCTGTTAAAATTGTTTGGTTCAAGAGTATATTGCCCAAAATCAAGCGCGGTTTTTGTGTTATATCTGTGGTTTAGGTATTCGTTATCAATTGTATCGGGAGGGGTTCGAGGGTCGTTATCGGATATTTCAAAATTTGACCAAGCGGCAACTAAAATGTCCTCTTCGTCAAAGGCGGGGTTAGCGCCTCTGCGGTAATATTTTTTGTTATCATAATATATTTTTTGGTAAGAACGGCTAAGAAAAGTTTTAACCAGAGTTTCCGAAGTTTCAGCCTCGGTAACAATATTTATCATTTGGTGAAATAAATCATCGCCGTCATGAACGCTTGTTGTTTGAGCTCGCATGGTTATATTCGCTCCCAAAAAAACCGAACCGCCGCCTCCATCAAGAAAATAGACAAATTTTTCTGTGTCTTTTTCGTTATAACAAGCTTGCCTGAATAAATAAATTGCCTTTTTTGTAACGGAGTCTATGCTGTTTAATTGACTTATATTGTGTGGAGGTTGGTTCTCAAGCCAATCGGGATAGACATTGAGATAATTAAAATCAGAAAGATTGGGAGAGACTTCTCTGCTATCAGGTGTGAATAGGATAAAAATTGTAACAGCAAATATCGCAATTATTAATAATATACCTATAATTTTTGTTAATATTTTCATTGCTTTTTTAAGAGTAAAAACTCTTTGCCTCCCATTTTCTTTTATACTTTTATAAATGATGACAATTATATCTTTATAAAAAACTGCCTTTTTGGTATGGGATTTTTTTATTTAAGGCAGTTTTTTTTTCGATGCTCTTTTTTGCTATTTAGTTTTTTCTTAAAAAGTAATCAAAAGCTTATTACATTTTATCAAAATAGTATAAAACTGTCAATATAAAAGCTTTTTTCAATATAAACCCTTTTTCTCCATTGCAAATGTAAAAAATAATTGTTTTTCTGAAATTATAGATTTGTTATTGAATAGCTTTTCTTTATTATAGAAATAGTTTATAAAAAACTTACAATTTATTATTTCCCATAAGAAGAGCCAGAACTGCTTTTTGAGCGTGGAGGCGGTTTTCGGCTTCGTCAAAGACAACGCTCATTTTTCCGTCAAGTATATCCTCGGTCACTTCCTCGCCTCTGTGGGCGGGGAGGCAGTGCATAGTTATACAGTCGGGTTTTGCCATTTTATAAATGTCCATATTGAGTTGATAGGGCATAAGGCTGTTTTCTTTTTGCTTGTCCTTTGCTTGTCCCATACTAAAAAATACATCTGTATATAACACATCGCTACCCTTGACGCCTTCTTTGATGTTGTCGGTGACAGTAATGTCGCCGCCGAGGTCCAAACAGTATTTTGTTATTTGGGGGTCAGGCTGATAGCCTTTTGGGCAGACCGCCGCAAACTTAATTCCCAGTTTGGCTGAAATTATCATAAGGCTGTGGGTGACATTGTTTCCGTCGCCAAGATACGCCATTTTTATATTTGATATCTTCTTTTTGTGTTCGTAAAGAGTGAGTATGTCCGCCAGTGCCTGACAGGGGTGATAGTCGTCGGTCAAACCGTTTATTACGGGGATGGAACCGTGTTTTGCAAGGGCTTCAACATCGCTTTGTAAAAAGGTTCTTATCATAATACCGCTAAGCCCCATACGGCTGATAACCTTTGCGGTGTCCTCTATGGTTTCACTTCTGCCAAGCTGTATGTCGTTTGTGGACAAGAAAAGAGAATCTCCGCCAAGTTGTCTCATTCCCATAAAAAACGATAACCTTGTTCTTGTGGAGGATTTTGCAAAAATCATGGCAAGGGTCTTGTCTTTTAGGATTTCATGCTTTTTGCCTTCTTTGTGTTCTTTTTTCGGCGTTAGGGCAAGATGTAATATCTCATAAATTTCTTCGTTTGAATAATCTTTGAGGGTCAAAAGGTGTTTGTTTTTAAGCTTGCCTATGGGTTTATAAGTTTCAAAATTCATAGTTTATGCCTCTATTCTCACTCCGTATTTGTTTAAGGGTAGTATATCTTCTTTGCTTATGCCGCTGAATGCGAATATAACAGCGTTTGCGGTGTCCAGGCTGGTAATACATGGGATGTTGAACTCCATCGCTGTTCTTCTAACTGCAAATCCTGCTCTTAATTTGTCTTTTCCGATAGTGGCAGTTGTAATAAACATATCAATATCGTTCTTTTCTCGAAGTCTTTTGATTAAGTCGTCTTTTTTGACCTCTTCACATTTGAGCTTGTTCTTTTGAAAATAATCAAAAGTTTTGTCGGTTGCGAGTATTTTATAGTTTCTTCTCAACAGCGCTTTGGCTATTTGTAAGCCCTCTGTCTTGTCACGGTCGGCAAGAGAAAAAAGAATATTTCCCACAGGGGGCATAATGATACCGCTTGCGATAAGTGACTTTTTGAGGGCGGCTTTATAGTTTGTGTCAGTGGCCATAACTTCGCCTGTGGATTTCATTTCCGGCGATAAGCTTATATCAACCGTTCTCAATTTGGAAAAGCTGAAAACAGGAGATTTGACGGTAATATAAGGGGAGGGTGGAATAAGCCCTGAATTGTATCCAAGTTCCTTAAGGCTTTTTCCCATCATAATCTGTGTTGCAAGATTGACCATAGGAACAGCCGTCACCTTTGTAAGAATAGGCACCGTACGACTAGCTCTTGGATTGACTTCAATAACAAACACATTCATATCCTTGTCTAAGACAAATTGAATATTGAAAAGACCTTTTATGTTGAGCTCTTTTCCGAGCCTTATGGTATAGTCAATAATTTTGTCTTTTATGTCGGAGGGAATATTCTGGGTGGGGTATACTGAAATACTGTCTCCGCTGTGCACTCCGGCTCTTTCTATGTGTTCCATATTGCCCGGAATGACAACTGTTTCACCGTCAGAGATACCGTCTATTTCCAGTTCTTTTCCTACGATGTATTTGTCTATCAAAATTGCGTATTCGTTTTCTAAGGCAATCGCCATATCCATATATTCGTTAAGGTGTTCTTCGTCATGTACAATTTCCATGGCTCTTCCGCCCAATACATAACTGGGTCTGACAAGCACGGGATATCCGAGTTTCGCCGCTACTTTTTTGGCGTCTTCTTTATTAAAGACAGTTTCGCCAAGGGGCATTGGGATATCAAGTTTATTCAAAACCTTAATGAATCTGTCCCGACTTTCAGCTCTGTCAATATCTTCGGCGTTTGTGCCAAGAACATTTACGCCGGCTTCAAAAAGACCTTTTGCCAAGTTCAGCGCGGTCTGTCCGCC
>CAZVHD010000051.1:0-8795 GCA_964626765.1 uncultured Christensenella sp. | reverse complement strand
GCGAAGGCATAACAGGAGACATAGACACAGAATTATCAACCTTAGAAGTTCATCCGGCTTCACCTGATACCTTTGACGCAGGTCAAGATGTAGATTTATCCCAAATAAGAATTATTGCTACATACAAAGACGGAACAGAAGAGACTATTCAGCTTAATGACGCTATGCTCAACGATAATGACAGAGAAAAATTTACTACCGTTGCGGCATCCCATACCATAAGAATTGAATATAAGGGAAAAGCGGTTTTATATAATTTTTCGGTTACCGAATCTATACCGGAAACAAGATACGATGTGCATTTTGAATCCAATGGCGGAACGGAAGTTGCGTCTAAGCGCACAAATGTTATTCAATCTTTTACTATACCCGTAAGAACGGGATATACCTTCATTGGTTGGTTTGACAATGTTGATTTGGACGGAAGCAAGGCAGAGGCGCCTTATCCCATATACAGGGATACCACATTCTTTGCAAAATGGCAAGATAACCGTCAGTGGACAGTAACTTTCCTTGATTATGAGGGCAATCCGATTCGGGGATATAGCCAAACAGTGGTTCATGAAAATGATGTTCCATATCTTCCCGAAGGTCCCGAGGTTGAGGGCTATGTTTTCCAAAGATGGGAAGGCCCTATCTATAATGTCACCGAAGATATTGAAGTGGAATCAGTTTATGAAAGGATTTATTTTGATATTACTATATATGCTGATGAGAGTATGCAGACAAGGTTGTTAACATCTCCTCCCATTCCTTATGGCGAGACTTATGAAATAAGCAATCTTCCCGAAGTGCCAGAAATTGAAGGGCATACAGGTGAGTGGAAAATTTATACCGAATACGGGCTTGAAGACATTGATGACCAACTTAGTTCCATAGTCAGCGACTATGTTATTGTTCCTCATTATGAGATTATTAAGTTTTCAATTACATTCCAGGACGATTCAGCTTTTGCAGGAACAGGCGAATCCTGGTCTAACATCATAAGACAAGTTGATTACGGTTCTGATTTCAGCCTTACAGAGGCCGGCAACCCCAATATAACAAACCCACAAGAAAGAACCGGCCATATAGCTAGTTGGGCTGTTCTTTTGGACGAAGAATGGATAAATATTAAAAATGGGAGCGTGTGGGACGAAGAAGATAAGGTTTGGACAGACTCAGACCAGTCAGGCGGCGAGATTGATGTGGCAAATGCTTCAGGCGATATCATAGCCATTATCGCCAACGAAGGGTACCTAATTCAAGACATTAAAGGAAACATTCAGCTTCAGGCAAAATACCAAAGAGAGCAGTATAATCTTGAATTTTTTAGAGGCTCAACTTTGTTGTATGAGGTTATTGACATTAATTATAACACTAAATTCTCATTGTATCAGCCAGAAGAAGAAGGCGACCCCGATATAACATACGGCGAGATGACAAAGCAGGATTTTGTCATGCACAACGCTCCTAATGACTGGGACATAGAATGGTATACTTCAGCGGAATTCAACGAGGAAGAGAAAATAGAGTTTGAAGACGACGGTTATATCACAGTCGAGGGCGCAGATTCTTATTATTGTCTTGACATAGATTTGAGAGAATATGAAGTGAAATTCTATGACTGGGATTTTGACGCAGAAGATTATGTTTTGTTGTCAGTACCTATGGAGATTGACGGGGAAATGCAAAATGTTGAGACACAGGTGGTACCTCATGGAGGTTTTGCAATTGCGCCTACGGTGTCAAGCAAAGTTGAAAGGGGCTATGATTTAGAAGAATATTGGTACGACGCTCCTCACGGAAAGGAATATCGGGAAAGAATATTCACCACCAATATTGTCAAAGACACAAGATTTTATGCCCACTATAATTTGAGATCGTACAATGTAACTTTTAGAGATTTTTATTATCCTTATGACGACGATGGAAATGCCGATGATTTATCTGTTATAGAATCATTGCCGGAAGTTACATATTACACAGATGAAAATGGAGATCCCTTAAGCCATGGTTTTATCTATATGGACGCTGTTTATGCAAGAGATCACGGACATGAATTCACAGATGACGAGGTCTATTTTGGCGGAGATGAGATTTATCAGAAAATACAGTTCATAGAGCAGTACGAAGATGACCGAGATGTTTTTGAAGATATGAAATCACAATTGGACGACATAACAGATGATATAGACTATTATTCAAACCTATTGGATGATTATTATGATTATCAACAGGCGATACTCAATTATCAAACCGAAGACGAAAGATGGGACGGTTATGACCAACCGGATTATGATACTTATATGAGCTATCGTGAAAGTCTTTATGAAGCCGAACAAAAACTCAATTTCATAAACGATTATGAAATTCAGTATTATGAGCCAGGCGACAATATGCCTACCGACGCAGAAGTTGGCGACGAGAACCTCAACACCGGATACAGACAAAGAAAATATATGCGGCTTAAATACGAGCGTGAAACAGATGAGTCTGGCGACTATATAACCGATGAAAACGGTAATTATGTTTACAAAACTGACAATGAAGGCGATTATATAGATAACGGTGACTATCAAAGAATGCTTAACCTTTTCTATGAAATAGAAGGAAGAGAGGGATATGAGTTTGATGGATGGTTTACTAATCCCAATTTCAATGCCGAGACCAGAGTCAGTGAAAATGTTCAAGACGATATAATAACTGAATTTGATGTCGAAAATAACATTATTTTATACGCTAAATGGATAGACCTTGAAAAGGGTTCTGACGGTTTGGTTTTTGAAAAGATTGAAGAGCCCAATCCCGACTATGAACCGGATGGCGTAGAGCCCGAATTTTTAACTTATTATATTGTTATCGACTATATTGACATAGCCGATATGGGCGACTATGTTACAGTTGAGATAGAAGAAGAAGATTATTATCGCTTCACCGACCGCATAACAGGGGAAGAAAGAGAAATTCATAATAGCCTTATCAGCTTCAATGACATATCCGAAATACAGGAAACAGAGCTCAGAATACCCTCTTTCCATGAGGGACTTCCTGTCAAGAGAATAAGGGAAGGAGCTTTGAATGAAAGAGGAGACGGCATAGAGAGAGTAAGTATACCTGGAAATATTGAAGTGATTGACGAGGGTGTGTTTGCCTCATGTTATGAATTAAACGCCTTTACTTTATCCGAGGAGAATGAAAGTTTTGTTATCTCAAAAGGGGTATTGTATACGGCTGATGAAAAAACATTGATTTGCTATCCGGCGAATCTTGTCGTAGATGAATACGAGTATAATAACAATATAGTTCCATCTACAACACATATTATTTCCGATGAACTCACAAGAATAGCCAAAGGCGCCTTCAGCAATGCTGACATAATGTATGTTGCGTTTGAACCGGGTCTTTTAACTGATGAGCTAGTTATTGGAGAAGAGGCCTTTAAGGGCTGTTTGCAACTCAGAGGAGTGGGCAGTTTATTGACAACGGAAAGAGCCATTGAGGGCAGCGAAGAGACAGAGACAATTTATATATCTGATTTTACCTTGCCGGACAGACTTGTGGAAATAGAGGCAAAAGCGTTTTATGGCTGTCAGTATATCATTGATATTGAGGCTACCGAAAGCTCGCAACTTGTTTATGTGGGCGAGGATGCTTTTGAGTCAACCACATGGCTTAACAACCTTAAAGAGGCAGAAACCGATACAACTTATTATGTAGATAACGAGACCCTCTCGAACGGTATTATTACCATAGGATATGTTGTATTGGGCGTAACAAATACATTCAGTGACGATATTCTTTTCCTTGACCTGAATTATACAAGGTCAGTTGCTGACAAAGCTTTCTATAATAACTCAATAATAAAAAGAGTAATAATTCGCAATCCCAACTTCGAGCACATAGGAAAGGACGCTTTTAGAAGAATAATCAATCTCAATAGGGTTGATATATATGTCTCAGACCCCTCCACAATAAGCATTGGCAGCAATGCGTTTGGAAGCAGCGGATATCTCAATATCTATGTGCCTGAAGGAAGTGTTGTTGATTATGAAAATGACCAAGACTGGGGGCGTCATTCGGGACAGTTTTCTGAAATTGAATAGTACATTAAGGATAATATAATATAATAAGAAGAGCTTTTAAGAAACATTTTTTAGAAGCTTTTTTTTATTAAAGTAAATGAATAAAAAATGGCAGAAGTTTTAATATAGAATTAAGAAAGCGAATATTGTTTTATATTTTAATTGACAAAATCGGCTTTTTTATGATAACATTAAATCGTTAAAAAAATATATAATTCGCCAATATAAGATGAGCAATAAGGGTTCATTGTATCTACCGGATACCCCAAATATCCGACTATTGGTAAAGAATGATTTACTTTAATAGTTAGCGGGCAAAACCGCTTTTTTGCTTTACTGTTTGGGGTTACATAGTCGCTAAAATTTATTTTAGGATAAAAAATAAAAAATGGAGGCACTTTTTATGGAAAAATTAGACAAGTTTTTCAAGCTGAAAGAAAATAATACCACCATAAGTCGTGAACTTATCGCTGGTGCTACTACTTTCTTTGCAATGGTTTACATTATTTTTGTAAACCCCGCCATTCTGAATCTTGGCGGCGCTGGTATCCCCTGGGGAGCGGTCTTTTTGGCGACCATATTCTCATCCTTTATCGGAACTCTTATTATGGGATTGTTTGCCAAAGTACCTTTTGCTCAAGCTCCGGGCATGGGACTCAACGCTTTCTTTATTTTTACTGTTGTCGTAGCGCTTGGGTTTACATGGCAGGAAGCATTGGCTATGGTTTTCATTTGTGGTGTGATTAATATCATAATCACAGTGACAAAGGTAAGAAAGTCTCTTATAAAAAGCATCCCCAAGAGTTTGCAGTACGCTATCGGCGGTGGTATTGGTATGTTTATTGCCTATATTGGTATCAAGAACGCCGGTCTTTTGTCGTTCATAGCCGACCCCGGCACATGGGTTGCCCCTTATGGAATGGACGGTTCTGCTTTCATTGATTCAAGCGTTATACCAGAACTCACTAAATTCTCAACTATGGGTCCCATCCTTGCTGTTATCGGTATTATTATAACAGTGGTACTTTTGCTGTTTAAGGTCAAGGGAGCTATTCTTATAGGTATTATTGTTACAGCCATTATTGGAATACCTATGGGAGTTACACAAGTTGAGGGAATTTTCGCAAACTATAATATCGGCGGACCTTTTGTAGAGCTTGGCGACACAATAGGCGCGGCTTTTTATCAAGGAATGCCAACGCTGTTTAATGATGCAACAAGAATTCCAATGGTGCTTCTTGCTATATTCGCATTCAGTCTTACTGATATGTTTGACACAATCGGTACACTTATTGGAACGGGAAGAAAGAGCGGAATATTCTCAGAAGAAGAGTTTGCGGCTCTTGAAGGTGGACAAGGCGGCTTCAAGACAAAAATCGAAAAAGCTTTGTTTGCTGACGCAGTAGCCACATCGGCTGGCGCAATACTTGGCACAAGCAATGTTACCACTTATATAGAGAGCACAACAGGAATAGAGGCAGGCGGAAGAACCGGTTTGACAAGCGTATTCACGGCTTTTCTTTTCCTTCTTTGTATATTCATATCCCCAATAGTTGGCATGGTTCCCGCTCAGGCAACAGCGCCCGCTTTGATTATTGTCGGTGTTATGATGGCGTCTAGCTTCAAAAACATCAACTGGTCTGATTTTGCAGAAGCAGTGCCCGCATTCTTTACTGCAATATTTATGGCGTTTGCATATAATATCTCAATAGGTATTGCAATAGGATTTATATTCTATGCCATAGTAAAAATATGCAAAAGAGAAGCCAAAGATATTCATCCCATATTCTGGGGAAGCACAGGATTATTCTTGCTTTACTTTATACTCATGGCTTTGTTTGATGCAGGTATAATTTAATAAAAATTAAAAGCCAAATCTTATCACTATCCTTAGGTTATGATATTTATATTTGGCAAAATGTAAAGTATTATTCCCTCTCATAAAAATGAGAGGGAATTTTCAAAAAACCTAATAATAAAGGAGGTTATATGCCTAAAGTTGCAATAGTAATGGGAAGTAAAAATGATTTTTCCGTTGTTAAACAAGCAGTACACACTCTTAAGGATTTTGGTGTGGAAGCCGAGGTCAGAGTATTATCGGCTCACAGAACGCCTGACGAGGCCCATAAATTGGCAACAACTGCCGAAGAAAGAGGAATTGAGGTTATAATTGGTTGCGCCGGAAAGGCCGCGCACCTTGCGGGAGTGTTAGCGGCAAATTCAATTTTGCCCGTAATTGGTCTTCCAATAAAAAGTTCTACGATGGACGGATTGGATAGCCTTTTGTCCACAGTACAGATGCCTGCCGGAATACCGGTGGCTACAGTAGCCATAAACGGTAGCGAAAATGCCGCTCTTTTGGCAGTGCAGATTATGGCGAACAAACATCCCGAACTTAAGAAAAAAATAAAAGACTATAAAGAAAAAATGAAACAAAAAATTCTTGCAGACGACAAATTATTACAGGAGGAACTATAAGATTATGAAAAAACTTGGAGAGCTTTATGAAGGAAAGGCAAAAAAAATATTTTTGACAGATGACAAAGATGTTGTTATGGTATCATACAAAGACGACGCCACCGCCTTTAACGGATTGAAAAAAGGCACAATAAAGGATAAGGGAATTGTCAACAACAAAATGAGCAACTTTATGTTCAAGTACCTTGCCGAAAAGGGAATACCGACTCACTTTATTAAGGAGATAAACGACAGAGAAACACTCGTAAAGAAAGTTGAGATAATTCCTGTGGAGGTTATTGTCAGAAACATAGCCGCTGGTTCAATGTCAAAAAGGTTGGGCGTGAAGGAAGGCACACAGCTTAAAACAACTGTTCTAGAGTATTCTTATAAAAATGACGAGCTTGCAGACCCTATCATAAATGACTATCATATATACGCTATGGAACTTGCGACAAAAGAAGAAATGGAAAAAATAGCCGAGATGAGTCTTAAAATTAATGAGCTTATGAAAGAATTTTTTATTAACATCGGCATAAAGCTTGTTGATTTCAAACTAGAGTTCGGTAGATATAAAGGCGAAGTTATTCTTGCCGACGAAATTTCACCCGATACCTGCAGATTCTGGGATGCAAAAACCAACGAGAAACTTGACAAAGACAGATTCAGAAGAGATTTGGGCGGCGTCGAACAGGCTTATCAGGAAATGATGAAAAGGATTGGGCTATAAAAAATATGGAAGTCGATTATAAATCAGCCGGCGTGGATGTTGAGGCTGGATATAAAGCAGTTGAGCTTATGAAAAAACATGTCAAGAAAACCTATAATAAGGGCGTTCTTGGCGATATTGGAAGCTTTGGTGGATGCTATGCACTGGACGATAGACCCGATGGAGATGTTTTGGTATCAGGAACGGATGGCGTAGGCACAAAGCTTAAATATGCGTTTATCAGCAATAAACATGATACAATCGGCATAGATGTTGTTGCCATGTGCGCAAATGACATAGTATGTCAAGGAGCAAAACCCCTTTTCTTTTTGGATTATATCGCATTGTCAAAACTTGAGCCAGAAAAGGTAGCCGAGATAGTAAAAGGCGTTTGCGAAGGATGTGTTCAGGCGGGCTGCGCCCTTCTTGGAGGAGAGACAGCCGAGATGCCCGGGTTTTATGCTGAAGGCGAATATGATATAGCCGGCTTTTGTTGCGGAATAGTAAAGAAAGACAAAATAATCACCGGAAAGAACATTAAAGAAGGGGACAAGCTCATAGGGCTTGCTTCTTCGGGAATACACAGCAACGGCTTTTCTCTTGTAAGAAAGCTTTATGGCGAAAATATGAGACTTCTTGAGAGATATGACGAAAACTTTGAGAAAAAAGCCTTAGATGTATTCTTGACACCGACAAAAATTTATGTTAAAAGTATACTATCATTAATTGATAAAGTGAAAGTCAAGGGCATAAGCCATATTACCGGCGGTGGTTTTGTGGAAAATATCCCAAGAATCTTACCTGAAGGTCTGGCCGCGGAGATTAACACAAAATCCTATGAAATTCCCGAAGTCTTTAAGGCGCTTCAAAAAAAGGCAAAATTGTCTGATGAAAAGGCATATAATACATTTAATATGGGAATAGGAATGGTGGTTGCTGTTGACAAAGAGGACGAACAACAGGCCTTACAAATTCTTGCTGGGAATGATGAAAAGGCATATATAATTGGTTCTGTTGTCAAAGGAAAGGGAGTAAAACTGTGCTAAGAAAGTGCAACATAGCGGTATTAGTATCCGGCAGCGGTACAGATTTACAATCAATAATTGATTCCATAAAAGAAGGCTTTATCAAAAATGCAAAAATCACGGTAGTGGTAGGTTCGAAAGAAAATATTTTTGGACTTGAAAGAGCCAAAAGAGAAAACATACCCACCGTAGTATATAAAAAAAGTGACTATGACAATTTACATACGATGTTTCAAGAAGTTATAAAAGATTTGGAAAAAAGGAAGATAGACCTTATTGTACTTGCGGGCTATCTTCTTATTTTGACTCCAAACATAATTGAAAAATACAAAAATAGAATTATCAATATACATCCGTCGCTTATTCCTCAATATTGTGGAGACGGCTTTTATGGTATGAAAGTACATAAAGCTGTTATTGAAAACAAAGAAAAGTATAGCGGGGCAACTGTGCATTTTGTGGACGAGGGCACTGACACGGGTGAAATAATAATGCAAGAAAAAATAATAAAGAAAAACTTGTTAAAACTATAAAATTATT
>CAZVHD010000050.1:0-8888 GCA_964626765.1 uncultured Christensenella sp. | reverse complement strand
ATCCCCCTGAACAATATACTGGGACCGGAAGGCATGGGCGTATATCAGCTTATATTTCCGGTTTTTTCTTTGCTGCTCACTTTATCCTCAGGCGCCATTCCATCGGCAATGGCTATTTTAGTCAGTCAAAAAAGAGCTATGGGCGAAGATACAAAAAGGTTTTTTTTCAGTAGCCTATTCACCCTTAGCGTGATTGGTTTTGTTGTATCGGTATTGTTAGTATTATCTGCGGGATTTATATCAAAAGTTCAGGCTAACCAAATGTCTTATACGGGATATCTGGTGATTGCCCCTTCGGTCTTTTTTGTCACAATCATGTCGGTATTCAGGGGATATTTCATGGGAATGAAGAATATGATACCGCCCGCAATAAGTCAAATCAGCGAGGGAATGATAAAGCTTGTGGCTGGATTGTTTTTTGCAAATTATTTTGTATCCAGAGGTTTGGAATACGGCGTTATGGGAGCTCTTTTGGGAGTGACATTATCGGAAGTTGTGACAATGATACTTTTATTTATTATGTATAAGGATAAGGATACGATAAAAAACACTATGCCTGCATATCAGATAAAAAATAATGCAAAGGATTTGTTCAGGGTGGCTCTTCCGCTTACGGTGGGAGGTATAATTTTACCTTTAAGCTTGTTTTTGGACAGCATAATTATAATAAATATTCTAAAAATAAATCAAAGCGTGTCCGCAGCGACCATAGATTACGGTCTTTTTAGCGGTACGGTTTCGCCAATTATAAATCTGCCTATTATGCTAACTTTAACTTTGGGCATAGCGGTTGCCCCAATGATTTGCGAAGAAAAGATTTTTAGGGATTTAGAGGGAATCAAACAAAAAATAAATACATGTATAAAGCTTGCTCTTGCCGTGGGAGTTCCATTTAGTCTTTCATTTATTTTTCTTGCTGAAAACATCTTAAATTTATTGTATCCGGGATTGACTTCGCAGCAATTACAGACAGCGTCAATAATTATGCGTATTGAGGCTTTGAACATTATATTTCTTTCGTCGGGGCAGATATATTCATCTCTTTTACAGGCTTTAGGCAAGGTCAGACAACCCGTGAATGTGCTGTTTTTTTGTATCATTATTAAAACGGCTTTGAGCGCAGTGTTATTGAGTTTTATGGGCATAGCGGGAGCCGCTGTTGCATCTCTTATTGCATTTTTATTGAATGCAGTTTTTAATATAATAATCATGCAAAATCTTATCGGAAAAACTCCAACAATGGCAAAAAACTCTAGCCTTATCGCAATAAGTGGTGTTATAATGAGTGTAGTGGTTTTCGGACTGAGCTTTTTGTTTAACAACCATTGGGCGGTAATTATTATATTGCCACTTAGCGGTATTGTATATTTGTTATCTTTACTGGCAATTGGTGTATTTTCCAAAAGCGAGCTCAAAAGTTTACCAATGAGTAAAATATGGATAAAAATCGATAAACTATTCAGGAGAAGTAAAAATGCAATTACCCAGTGAAATTCTAAATAAATATCAAAGCATCATTATATTGAAGGAAAGCGACTTTTTGCAAAGAAAAGTTAACAGCTTTGACTTTAATGTTCCTCTTATTGTGTATGATATAGAAAACTATACGGCGACAAAGGAAAAAATAAAAGACTATTTTGGAGAGGCTGATATAGAAGAAAAAAACAATTACATAATTGTAAAGGCAAAAAATTTTTTAGAAAGAAAAAGATTTAATTTTGGCGATTTGTCAGAAATAATAAGAAGACTAAGAGATGAAGACGGTTGTCCCTGGGACAAAAATCAAACCAATATGACAATAAGAGATAACGCAATAGAAGAAGCCTATGAGCTTGCCGAGGCGGTAGAGCTTGGCGATGATGCAAAAATTCAAGAAGAAAGCGGAGATGTTATGCTTCAGGGTCTTTTTCATGCTGTTATAGCCGAAGGCGATAACAGATTCAACATAAACGATGTAGTAAGCGACCTTTGCAAAAAGCTTTTGGCAAGACACACCCATGTATTCGGTAAAAATAAGGCGTCCAACAGCGAAGACGCTCTCTATTTTTGGGAACAGGCAAAATCAGAAGAAAAAAGCCAGTTTACAATTAAGGACAAGCTTGACGCAGTTCCCAAAACATTTGGTTCGGTTATGAAAGCTTTGAAAGTACAAAAAATAGTTAAAAAAACCGGTTTTGAGTTTCCCTCTCAGGAGGAAGCCCTTAAGAAAATATTTGAGGAAATAGAAGAGCTCAAGGAAGCCGAAGGCTTTGAAAAAGAAAAAGAAGGCGGAGATTTGCTTTTTTCTGTGGTGAACATACTCAGAATGATGAAAATTGACCCCGAGCTTGCATTAAAGGGAACTACCAACAGGATGATTAAACGGTTTTCTTATGTTGAGGATATGGCAAAAAAAGCCGACAACATGCTTGAGGAATGCACACTTGAAGAAATGGAAAATTGGTATCAACAAAGCAAAAAATATGAAAATAGGTAATGTCACATTAAAAAATAATCTAATTCTTGCGCCAATAGCCGGATACAGCGACGCGGGGCTTAGGTGTCTAAGTTACCGCTATGGGGCGGGGCTTTGTTTTACCGAAATGGTCAGCGCAAAAGGGCTTATTTATAACAATCAAAACACAAAGGATTTAATTTATACTCATGATGAAGAAAACCCAAAGGCTGTTCAGATATTTGGAAACCAACCTGAAATTATGGCCCAGGCAGTCAACAAAAAAGAGCTTGAAAAATTTGATATAATAGATATTAATATGGGTTGCCCGGTTCCCAAAATAGTAAAAAACGGGGAGGGCAGCGCGCTAATGCAAAATCCCTCTCTTGTTTATGAGATTGTTTATGCGGTGGTTAAGGCGGCAAAAGAAAGAGCAGTGACAGTTAAAATAAGAACAGGCTTTGACAAAGATAATAAAAACGCTCCCGAAGTGGGAAAGGCAATAGAGGCCGCCGGAGCAAGCGCAATAACGGTTCACGGGCGGACAAGGGATATGTTTTATAGCGGAAAAGCTGATTTGGAATCAATAAGAAAAGTCAAAAAAGCAGTTAAAATTCCCGTTATAGGAAATGGCGATGTCACAGATTATGAGAGTTATAATAAAATGATAGATTATTGCGGTGTTGATGCAGTTATGATAGCAAGGGGAGCAATAGGCAGGCCGTATGTTTTTTCAGAGATTTTGAAAATACCCTATGAATTTGAGATATATAAAACAGTAAAGGAACATCTGGATTTATTAAATCACCTTGACGAAAGAGTTGCAGTCAATAACATGAAAAAGCAGATTGTTTTTTATATTAAAGGAATAAGAGGCGCAAAATTCATAAAAGAGGCGGTGTTCAAGGCTGAAAGAAAAGAAGACATCTTAAAGGCATTGAAAGGAGTATGTACATAAAAGCTTGTGGCAAAGGCTATTTTTTATTGCATAGTATGTCATATGAAAGGCAAGCTTTTTGTTAAAGAGGATATAAGTGATTTTTATAAAGATTGTTTTGACAATCTTGATTTTGTGTTATTGATTTACAAGGGTGAAATATCCCTTACCGAAGAACTCAAAGACCCGATAGTCTCAAGAGAGCTTTGCAAATTGTCTAAAGAGCATTCGTTTATACTATTTTTTCATTTTATCGCGCTTATAGAAAACAAGAAATATCTTTCGGTTATGGTTATTGACAACGGAAGAATAATCGGTGTGTCAGACAGTGTGACGTCAAAGGAATTTTGCAATTCTCAAAGGCAAAGAATTTATCTAACTTCAAAACTAAAAGCAGGCATTGTGGTCGACGAGGATATTTTTCATACCGACAGTGTGAGCAGTCTTTGTCAAAATAAAGCCGATGCAATAATCTTTATGACAGCAAATGATTTTTCCGATAATTTTTATCAAGCTCTTTCTTGTCACAAGTTTTTTAATGACATAAGTATAATAGCGGCTTTTGGCAATAAGCTTTGCATATACGGGAAAAACTCTGTTTTTGGCATATGTGAAAAAGAATACAGTTTTGATGTTTTATCTAAATCTAAGAAGGGTAGGCAAACTAAAAAGCTGAAAAATCCTTCGTTTGAGTATTAAGCCGAAAAAATTCATAAATCCTTGAATAATAGAGGAATTTTTGTAAACCTATAAAGAAGATATGGCAAAAAGATTATTACAGAATTGTATGTTCTAAATAATATGAATCAAGAAAATATAAATCCAATTTTTGAAAAAAACGGCGAATGAAAGTTTTTTTAGCCCTTTTTTCTTATGCCCCTTCATATCTCTACACAAAAATAAGTAAAAAATCAGCCTGGAAATTCATTTTATTTGCATGTGGCAGTTTGAAGTGTTGCCTTAAGATGTTAAAATAACGAAATATTCATAAAAAATTCCAAATAAAGGTCTTATTTCATTGCTTGAGGTCAAGGTTAGTGGTATAATCATTTGTGTTAAAATTAATAATATAAGTATTAGGAGAATTTCAAATGAATAAGAAAACAATTCTTGACATTGATGTCAAGGGTAAAAAATGTCTGGTACGCGTAGATTTCAATGTACCTCTTTCTGATGGTAAGATTACAGATGAGAACAGAATTAAAGGCGCTTTGCCAACAATCAAACACCTTATGGAACAGGGCGCAAAAGTTATTCTTTGCTCGCATTTAGGAAGACCCAAAGGCGAATTTAATATGAAATATTCACTTAGGCCCGTAGCAAACAGACTCAACGAAATTCTTGACGGAAAAGTGGCATTTGCCGCTGATGTCATAGGCGAAGATGCCAAGAATAAAGTCGCAAGTTGCAAAGAAGGCGAATGTGTTCTTCTTGAAAACCTTAGATTCCATAAAGAAGAAACACAAAATGATAAGGGTTTTTGTCAGGCATTAAGCAAATTTTGTGATATCTATGTCAACGATGCTTTTGGAACAGCTCACAGGGCGCACGCTTCCACAGCTGGCATAGCTCAGTATGGATTATGCGACCAAGCGGTTGCAGGTTTTTTAATAAAGAAAGAACTTGAAATTATGGGAGGAGCTTTAGAAAATCCCAAAAGACCTTTTCTTGCCATACTTGGCGGAGCAAAGGTGTCCGACAAAATCGGCGTCATAAATAATCTTTTGGAAAAGGTTGACGGATTGATTATTGGCGGAGCGATGGCGTATACTTTTCTCGTAGCCAAAGGTTATGATGTGGGAGATAGCTTATGTGAGTTTGACAAGGTTGAACTTGCAAAACAGCTCATAGAAAAAGCAAAGATGAAGGGCATAAATATTTATTTACCCATAGACAACATAGTTGCTGACAGCTTTAGCGCCGATGCAAATTCAAAAATAGCCCACAACAGCGAAATGGAAAAGGGCTGGCAGGGTCTTGACATAGGTCCTGAAACAATAGAGTCTTTCACACAAGCTATAGAGAAAGCAAAGACAATTATTTGGAATGGTCCTATGGGAGTTTTTGAAATGGAAAAGTTTGCAAAGGGCACCAAAGCAATAGCCAAAGCTCTTGCAAATACCAATGGTACAACCATTATAGGCGGCGGAGATTCTGCAGCAGCCGTTGCTCAGCTAGGATACGCCGACAAAATGACGCATATATCCACAGGCGGTGGAGCGTCTTTGGAATTCTTGGAAGGAATAGAACTTCCCGGAGTTGCAAATCTTGACAATAAGTAATATATGTATATCATAAATAAAAACAAAAAAAAGGAGAAAGCGCAATGAAAAGACCAATAATAGCCGGAAACTGGAAAATGAACAACAATAAGGAGGCTACCAAAGCCTTAATCAAAGAAATGGCTCCTCTAGTTAAGGACGCTACATGCGAGGTGGTGATATGTGTTCCATTTACTAGCATAGAAACAGCTAGAAAAGCAGCAAGAGGAACAAACATCCAACTTGGAGCGCAAAATGTTCATTGGGCAGAAAGCGGAGCTTTCACAGGAGAAATAAGCCCCTCTATGCTTGCCGAACTAAAAGTTAAATATGTTATAGTCGGTCACAGCGAAAGAAGACAATATTTTGGCGAGACAGACGAAACAGTAAATATGAGAACCAAAGCAGCTTTGAAAGAAGGTATGAAAGTTATCCTTTGCGTAGGAGAGACTTTGGAGGAAAAAGAAGCGGGTAAAACCTCAGAAGTTGTCATGAGACAAACAGAGATTGCCCTTAAAGATATTTCCAAACAGGAACTGAAAAGAATTGTTATCGCGTATGAACCCGTTTGGGCGATAGGCACAGGAAAAACAGCCACAGCTGAAGACGCCAATGACACCATAAAAGTTATAAGAAAGGTTGTCAGAAAGTTTTATGGAAGGTCCAGCGGACAGTCCATAAGAATACAGTACGGCGGCAGCATGAAGCCGGCAAATGTAAAAGAGCTTATGGCAATGCCACAAATAGACGGCGGGCTCATAGGCGGAGCATCCCTTAAACCCGAAGACTTTTCAAAGATAGTAAATTACGACAAATAATAAAAAGTAACGATAAAAGAAAGGCAAAGGTTAAATCCTTTGCTTTTCTTGTTATAAAAAAGAGGCGATATGAAAAAAATAACAGGATTAATTATTATGGACGGTTTTGGTATATCCGCCGAAGAATACGGAAATGCCATAAAAAAAGCCGATATTGATTATATACCTTCACTTATGAACAATCACCCCTATGTCACATTGGGCGCAAGCGGAATGGATGTAGGTTTGCCCGAGGGACAAATGGGCAACAGCGAGGTGGGTCACCTCAATATTGGAGCGGGAAGAATTGTGTATCAGGAGCTTACCCGTATCACAAAATCTATAAAAGATGGCGATTTTTTTGAAAATGAAGAGTTGTTGACAGTCATAAGAAACACAAAGAAAAAAGGTAAAAAATTGCACACATATGGATTGCTTTCAGACGGAGGAGTCCATTCGCACATAGAGCATCTTTTTGCAATCATAAAAATGGCGAAAAAAGAAGGACTTGACAACATATATATACATTGTTTTCTTGACGGTAGGGATGTTCCCCCAAGAAGCGGAGCCGATTACATTAAACAGCTCAAGCACTTTATAAAAAAAGAAAATTTTGGCGAGATAGCCTCGGTTATGGGAAGATATTACGCTATGGACAGGGACAACCGCTGGGAAAGAATAGAAAAAGCTTATACTACTTTGACATTGGGTTGTGGAGAGCATTGCATAGATGCTGAAGAAGCGGTCAGGGAAAGCTATAAGTTGGGCATAACAGATGAGTTTGTTTTCCCACACGCTGTATATAAAAACAAATCCCCTATTGCCACAATTGACAAAGAAGACGGCATTATATTTTTCAATTTCAGACCTGACAGAGCAAGGGAGATAACAAGAGCCTTTATATTTGAGAAATTTGATGAGTTTGAAAGAAAAACAGGCTATCTTAAGCCTGAATATGTGGGAATGACCCAGTATGACGCAACTTTTCAAAACATCTTGACAGCCTATAAACCACAAAGCTTAAAAAATACTTTAGGCGAATATTTAGCTATTAAAAATAAAAAACAACTTAGGATTGCAGAAACTGAAAAATATGCTCATGTAACCTTTTTCTTTAATGGCGGTGTAGAAACCCCTAATAAAGGCGAGGACAGAGAGCTTATACCTTCTCCCAAGGTTGCGACATATGACCTTCAGCCGGAAATGAGCGCCATGGAAATAGCTAAAAAAGCGGAAAAGCTTATAGAAAGCGGCAAGTATGATGTTATGGTTTTGAATTTTGCAAACTGCGATATGGTAGGACATACAGGAATCTTTGAGGCGGCAGTGAAAGCCGTCGAAACAGTGGACAAAGCTTTGAAAATTGTTGTTGAAGCCATAAAAAGGCAGCAAGGCGCCGTATTAATAACAGCCGACCACGGCAATGCAGATAAGATGTATGACGAAAAAGGTCTTCCTTTTACTGCGCATACCAACAACCCCGTTCCATTTATTTATGTGGGAAGCGGCAGTTATAAATTGAGAAAAGATGGCAAACTTGCGGACATCGCTCCCACTATGCTTGACATAATGGAACTTGAAAAACCAGAAGAAATGACGGGAAAAAGTCTTATTGAGAAATAATTAATATTTACAATCATCTAAAAAGGCAATCCTTTGGGGTTGCCTTTTTAGCGTCATTTTTGTTTTTTTATATTAGTTACCCAAACATAGGTTTTGTGTAACCCAAAATTCAAAATACTAGCTATAATTCAATGTCCCAAGAGAAAAATAAAAGTAATATTAGCTTGGTGGATATTGCTTTTTATTTATATTTAATATATAATAGCTAATTATAACAAAAACGGAAAAAGGAACAATGAACGCTGTACTTAGATTTATAAAAAAGGAACCTGTGTTGGTAGGAGCACTCATCTTAACTGTGGTGACCTGCTTTTTTGTTCCGCCCAATCTTGAGTACATAGATTACATAAATTTCGAGACTCTGGCAAGGCTTTTTGGATTGATGTTAATTATCAAAGCAATGTCCAGAATAAGAGCCTTTCAAATAGTTGCGTCAAAGATTTTGCCCAGATTAAAAACCTCTAGAGGTTTGGTAACGGCGTTGGTGCTTATTCCGACTTTCTTTTCGCTGTTTATCACCAATGATGTGGCCATAGTCACATTTGTGCCCTTTGCAATAATCGTGTTGAGCATGTGCGACAAATCTCACCTTATATTAAAAACAGTTATTTTGATAACGATAGGATGCAACCTTGCCGGATTTATATCGCCATTGGGAAATTCCCAAAACCTTTATTTATTCGCGTATTATGATTTGCCGTCCACATATCTTATTCAAAATGCCTATATTACATTTTTAGCGGGGATGGGACTGCTGTTATTGTTTTGCCTTACTACAAAAAAGGAAAAGATTGAGAGCTTTGAAGACAAGAAAAGAGAAATCAAAAAAGGCAAAT
>CAZVHD010000049.1:0-8936 GCA_964626765.1 uncultured Christensenella sp. | reverse complement strand
TGTGCCCTTGTCTATCGAAGCTCAGGCCGAGGCAAGAATATTGATGCTTGCAAGCAACAATATATTGAGACTTTCCGATGGAAAGCCCATCGTGAGTCCCACCCAAGATATGGTTATAGGAGCATATTATCTTACACAAGTAAAGCCCAAAGCAAAGGGTGAAGGCAGATGGTTTATATCCCCGGAAGAGGCCAGAATGGCATATGCAATAGGAGATATAGAGTTACAAGCCGAAGTAAATGTAAGAATAACAAAAGAAATAGATAATAAGGTCTATCAAAAGATAATTAAGACCACTCCCGGAAAGATAATATTCAACGACGCCATACCTCAGGATTTGGGTTTCAGAACCAGAACAAAGCCTGAAGACCTATTGGACTTTGAAATAGATTTCCATGTTAGCAAAAAAGAGCTGTCGCAAATAGTGGAAAGCTGCTTTAAGCTAAAAGGCGCAACGGTTGTCAGTAAAGTTCTTGACAAAATAAAGACACTTGGCTTCAAATACAGCACAATAGGCGCTATAACTACAAGTATCTTTGATATGCAGATACCCGGAAGCAAAAAGGAAATTCTTAAAAAGGCTGAAAAACAGGTTATTGATATTGAAAAGAACTTCAAAAGAGGTATCATAACAGACGAAGAAAGATATAACGAAGTTGTGGATATCTGGAAAACCGCCACTGACGAAGTGGAAAAGGATTTGGAGACAAACTTCAAGAGATTTGATAAGATGAATCCTATTTGGATGATGGCCAACTCAGGCGCTCGTGGAAGCATGCAGCAGATTAAGCAGCTTTCGGGTATGAGGGGATTGATGAACGATCCCACCGGTAAGATTATTGAAATACCCGTTAGAGCGTCTTTCCGTGAAGGCCTATCGGTTTTGGAATACTTTATATCATCGCATGGCGCCAGAAAAGGCGGAGCGGATACAGCTTTGAAAACAGCCGATTCCGGATATTTGACAAGAAGGCTTGTTGATGTTTCTCAGGATGTCATAATCAGAGAATTGGATTGCGGCGATAATAAAGGATTTGTCATAAAAGATTTATACGACTTAAACGGAAGACTTGTTGAAGGCATAGCGGAAAGGCTTGAGGGAAGATATACCATAGACGCAGTTCATCATCCCAAAACAGGAGAGGTCATAGTTGAGGCCGATACCCTAATAACAGAAGATAGCGCAAAAAGCATACAACAAGCCCATGTGAAACAGGTCAAAATAAGAAATATCCTTAGTTGTAAGACAAAAGTCGGTGTTTGCGCAAAATGTTATGGAGCCAATATGTCATCGAGCAATATAGTAAAGCTTGGCGAGGCGGTTGGCGTAATAGCGGCTCAATCAATCGGCGAACCCGGCACACAGCTAACAATGAGAACTTTCCATACCGGAGGCGTAGCGTCAGCAGCGGACATCACACAGGGTCTTCCTAGAGTGGTTGAGCTTTTTGAGGCAAGAAAGCCCAAAGGCGAGGCTCAGATTGCAGAAATTAGCGGCGCGGTAACCATAAATGAAGAAAACAAGCAAAAGAAAGTTATCATAAAAACAAATGAAGGCGATTCAAAGGAATATAAAATTCCGTATGGCGTGAAGCTTATTGTAAAGAATGGCGATTTGGTAGAAGCCGGTGACCCACTCTATTTGGGTTCTGTGGATCCCGACGCTATTCTCAAGACAAAGGGTGTGTCAGGAGTACAGGAATCCATGATAAGAGAAGTTCAATCAGCATACCGCTCAAACGGTGTTCATATAAATGATAAGCATATTGAAGTTATTGTTCGTCAAATGCTCAGAAAAGTTAAGGTGAGCAACCCCAATGATACGACTCTGCTTATGAATGAGCTTGTGGACAGAAATCGTCTTGATGAAGAAAACGAAAAGGTTTTGGAGACCGGCGGACTTCCGGCAACCGCAACCAGGGTGCTTTTAGGAATATCAAAAGCCGCTCTTGCAACAGAATCCTTCCTTTCAGCAGCGTCCTTCCAAGAAACAGCAAAGGTTCTTACTGACGCCGCAATAAAGAGTAAGGTAGACAATCTTTTGGGACTTAAAGAAAATGTCATCATAGGCAAGCTTATCCCCGCAGGTACCGGTATGAAGATATATAGAGATGTGGAGCTGGAAGTTGTAGGCAGACAAGAAGAACAAAGAAAAACCATGCTGGAAAAGGAAACCATGGACTATGACGACATGGATAACGATGATAATATAGACAAGGTGGAATGATGAGGTATTTCACTTCTGAAAGTGTGACAGAGGGACATCCCGATAAGATTTGCGACCAAATAAGCGACGCTATTTTGGATAGTATAATATCAAAAGACCCTAATGCAAGAGTTGCATGCGAAACCTGCACAACGACAGGCCTGGTTCTTGTTATGGGCGAGATAAGCACATCAGCGTATGTGGACATACCGATGATAGCAAGAGAAACCATAAAAAATATTGGATATGATTCTTCGCTGTTGGGTTTTGATTATAATACTTGCGCTATTCTTACCGCAATTGACGAGCAGTCGCCTGATATTGCTCAGGGTGTCAACAGCAGTATTGAAGATAAAATGACAAATGACGACAAGTACAACAGTATAGGCGCCGGCGACCAAGGGCTTATGTTCGGTTATGCTTGTGACGAGACAGACGAATATATGCCCCTTGCCATAAGTTTAGCGCATAAGCTTACCAAAAGGCTGTCTCAGGTGAGAAAGGAAAAACTTGTGGACTATTTGAGACCTGATGGGAAAGCTCAGGTGACTATTGAGTATGACGGGGACAAGCCTTTGAGAGCCGATACGGTGGTGTTGTCAACTCAGCATGATGAAAATGTAGATTTTGAGACTTTGAAAAATGACATGATAAATCTAGTTGTCAAAGAAGCCATACCCCAAAAATATTTGGACGATAGCACAAAGATATTGATAAATCCCACCGGCAGGTTCGTTAAAGGCGGACCACATGCCGATAGCGGTCTTACGGGCAGAAAAATAATAGTAGATACTTATGGCGGATACATTCCTCATGGCGGCGGAGCTTTTTCAGGAAAGGACCCCACTAAGGTTGACAGAAGCGCAAGCTATTATGCAAGATATGTGGCGAAAAATGTTGTAAAGGCAGGTCTTGCCAAGAAGTGCGAAATATGCGTGGCGTACGCCATAGGAAAGGCAAATCCCGTATCTATTGATGTGAAAACTTTTGGAAGCGGTAAAGTAAGCGAAGACAGACTCGTTGAAATTATAAAAAAGGTTTTTGACTTCAGGCCGAATGCGATAATAGAAAATCTTGATTTAAGAAAACCCGGCTATCTAAAAACCGCAAGCTATGGGCATTTTGGGAGAAAGGGCTTTGAATGGGAAAAGACAGATAAAGTCAAAGAGCTTAAAGCCCATTTATAAGAAATGGTACTGAAGGGAAATGTTGAAGATATAATATTCAGAAATGAAGAAAATGGCTATACCGTTATGAACTTTAATGCCGATGGCAAACTTATAGTTGCTGTGGGCATTTTTCCTATTATAAGCGAGGGCGAAACACTTGAGTTGACAGGAGAATATAAGTTAAATAACAAATTTGGCGAACAGTTTGTTGTGGAAAAAGTGGAATTCACAAAGCCTGAAGATACCCAAAGTATAAAAAATTATCTTGCAAGCGGTCTTTTTAACGGCATAGGGGAAATAACAGCCGAGTTGATTGTCAATGAATTTGGTTTAGCGACTTTGGAAATTATTGAAAAGACCCCGAGTAAATTGACTATGATAAGCGGTATCGGTCCAAAAAAAGCCGATGAGATTTCAAAGTGTTATCAAGAAAACAACAAAATTAAAGATACCATACTCTTTTTGCAAAAATACGGTATTTCAACAGCTCTTGCGTTAAAAATCTATAAGCAATATGAGGATAGTACAGTTTTTATTGTGAAGGACAATCCCTATCAAATAGTTGAAGATATCGAGGGAGTGGGTTTTTTAACAGCGGATAGGCTTGCTGCTGAAATGGGTATTGAAAAGGATAGCCTTTTTAGAATACAGGCGTCCATTGTTCATGTCCTTAAAGAGGCTTCCCAAAAAAACGGGCATACATATTTGCCTAAATCCCTTGTCTATAAAGAAGTTGGACATCTTACGGGAATATATGAAAAAGACAGAATAGACCTTGCAATCGAAACACAACAAGACAGCTTGATAAGCGCAAAAGCCGATGACAATGATATTTTAAGCCTTCCATATATTTATAACACCGAAAAGAGTTTGGCAGCTAAACTTGTGACCATAAAGAATATGAGTGGTGACACTGATATCAATATAGATGATGAGATATTAAACTATCAAACGACAAATAATATAGTTTTGGATGATAAGCAAAGAGAGGCTATTGAGAGTGGTCTTAATAATGGCGTGGTAATAATAACCGGCGGACCGGGCACGGGAAAGACCACAATAATAAAGTGTATATGCGCAATTATGACCCAAAGGGGAAAAAAGGTGGCGCTTTCAGCTCCCACCGGCAGAGCGGCAAAAAGAATGAAAGAGGCAACCGGGGAAGAAGCAAAAACTTTGCACAGACTTCTTGGAATTACCGGAAAGAGTTTTGAAAACAACGAGTTTAATCCGCTTGATGCCGATGTTATAATAGTTGATGAGATAAGCATGGCTGATATTTTTATTTTCAACGCTCTTCTTAAGGCTGTGCCTGTGGGGGGAAAGCTCATACTTGTGGGAGATAAAGACCAACTTCCCTCCGTGGCGTGCGGGAATATACTTTCTGATATGATTTCTTCCAAGCTTTTTTGTACGGTATATCTTGATGAAATTTATCGTCAGGCAAAGGAAAGTATGATAGTTGTCAACGCTCACAGAATAAATAATTCCCAAATGCCAATAACTGAAAACAGCAAAGACTTTTTTATAGACAATAAGACCAATCCTGTGGATATAAAAAACAGTGTTATATCAATGGCGGCAAGAAGAATACCCGGTTTTTTGGATATCAAGCCCAGGGACATACAGGTTCTGTCACCCATGAAAAAAGGAGTTGTGGGCGTGGAGCAGCTCAACGAAGAGTTGCAAAGGGTATTGAACCCTCATGGCAAGGAGCTTGTGTATAAAAATAAGGTTTTCAGAGTTGGCGACAAAATTATGCAAACTGTAAATAATTATTCCATAGATTGGGTTAAGACTGATTTTGCAAAAGAAAGCGGTTCGGGAGTCTTTAACGGTGATATTGGTTATATAATTGATGTTGACAGGGGAAAAGCGCTTGTGGAATTTGAGGACGGAAAAAAAGTCCTATATGAAGGTGAGAGCCTGGATGAGATAATGACAGCTTATTGCATAAGCGTGCATAAATCTCAGGGTTCGGAATTTTCCGTGGTAATTATTGTTGTCACAAGCGGAAGCTATGCCATACTTACAAAAAACCTCCTATATACCGCAGTGACAAGAGCTAAAAAAATGGTTGTAATAATAGGCGATGAAAAAAATATTGAAAGAATGGTAAAGAACAACTATACCGCAAAAAGGTTTACATTGTTAAAGGATTTTCTTTTGGAACAGCAGTCTAAATTTTCAAAACTTTGGGGTGTTTGATGAAAAAATGGAAATTATGGGATAAAATACTCAATATATTGTTCCCTCCCGATGTTACATGTATTTTATGCGGAGGGGAATTAAAAAATAAAAATGAAAGAAAATTTAGTGTTTGTGACAGTTGCAATAAAGATTTAGAGTACATAGGCGATAAAGAGCAAAAAATATGCAATAGTAATCTTAATATAAAAGAGTTCTATACCGTTTTCAAATATGAAAATAAAACAAAAGAGCTGGTTTTATCTTTTAAGGATGGAAATCGTCCTTATTTAAGGGAAAATATCGCCAAGTATCTTTTTGAGATATATAATAAAAAAAACATACTTTGTGACTTCATCTGTTATGTTCCATCCTCTCCCCAAAAAATTAATAAGAGGGGATATGACCCTATGAAACTTGTGGCAAAACATTTGTCGCTTTTGAGCGGTAAGGAAACCAAGCATCTTCTTGCAAGAAAAACTCAGGTTCTTGACCAAACCCAAACTTCAAACAGATACGCCAATATCAGCGGATGTTTTTATTGTGAGAGTGATTATGACTTAAAGGGCAAAAAAATTCTTTTAATAGACGATGTTGTCACAACCGGCGCCACTGCTTCAGAATGCGCAAAGGTTTTGCTCCTAAAAGGCGGGGCGGAGGTCAATCTTCTGACTTTTACTGAAGCAAAAACATTTACTGAATATAAGGCCGAACGGGTTTCAAGAATGAGGGGTTAAATATCAGATAAAATAAGCTTTTATTATTATTGATTAAGCTTACTTACTGTGCTATAATTGTTAGATGTGAACAAAAGACACAATAAATTGTGGAAAAAACAGGTAAGAAATGACACTAAATAAAGCTACAAAAAAGATTGAAAAAGCAAAAACCAAAACAAGAAAAGACAGTACTAAACATAAAAAAGCCATAAGATACAATCCCGACATAAATACGGGCTTGACACAAGATATGGTAAATCAGCGGATAGAGGACAACCTAACCAATGATAAGCCAATAAACCGTTCAAAATCTTATGGAAGAATTATATTTGAAAATGTCTTTAATTTTTGCAATACCGTAACGATAATTCTTGTTGCCATTCTTATTGCTGTTGGACAACCCAATCAGACAGTGTCTTCCAGTATTATTTTAGCCAATATGATTATTGGTATTTCTCAGGAGATAAAGGCTAAATGGACAGTTGAAAAGCTATCGCTTGTTGTGGATAGCTCTTGTCAGGTGTTGAGAAACGGTATGAAAAAAACTATATCCACAAAAGAGCTTGTGCTAGATGATTTGTTTTACCTAAACGCAGGCATGCAGACACCTGTTGACGGCAAAGTGGTCGAGGGAGTGCTTGAAACTGACGAGTCCATTCTTACGGGAGAAAGCCGGGTTGTCAAAAAAAATCCTGATGACAAACTATTGGCGGCAAGTTATGTTGTGGCGGGTTCGGCTCTTGTCATGGCTGAAAAGGTTGGCAAAGACTGTTATATAGAAAATGTGGCAAGAATAGCAAGAAGGGTGTCAAAACCCAAATCAAATATATTCAAAGTTCTTGATAATATCATAAAAACCATTACTTTCGCGCTTGTACCTTTGGCTCTTCTTTTGTTTATATCAACCAGGGTGGTAGCCGGGGCAACGATGACAAATACCATTATGCAAGTGGCGGGCTCGATACTTGGTATGCTTCCAATAGGAATGTTCCTTTTGACAAGCACGGCTTTGGCGTCAAGCGTTTTGAAACTTTCCAAAAAGAATACACTTGCGCAAGACCTCTACAGCGTTGAAATGCTTGCTATGGTGGACACACTTTTATTGGACAAGACAGGAACCATAACCGACGGAAATCTTGAGGTAAATATGGTAATTCCCTTAAGTAACGAGGCTCATGATTTGAAAAGTATCATAACCACTCTTGTGGAAGCTACTCATGATAAAAACCCGACAGCGCTTGCCTTAAAAGAAAAATACAAAGACGGCAATAAGATGAAAGTTATTGATATAATGCCCTTTTCATCAAAAAGAAAATTAAGCGCGGTAGAGGTGGAGAATAATCAAGTTTATTGCCTTGGGGCTCCTGACTTTATTGTGGATAATTCCATTGTATTGGACGAATTCATTAACAATAGCAATAAAAGTTGTCAACGAACTCTGGTTTTGGCAAGATATAAGGGCGATATAAAAGACCTTGAAAACATAAAAAAGGAAAATATGATACCTCTTTACGCTTTTTCTTTGGAAGATAAATTAAGAGGCGATGTCAAAGAAACGCTGAATTGGTTTTATGAAAATGAAGTGGACATTAAGATTGTGTCGGGGGATAATCCTTTGACAGTGAGCCAGATAGCCGAAGCTACCGGTGTCAAAAATTATGACAAACTTATAAATTGCAGTGAAATTAGTGACGAAAAATTGGATGAAAAAGCGCTTGATACTACGATTTTTGGAAGAGTGGCGCCCGAGCAAAAAAGCAAACTAGTAAGTATTTTGCAGCAAAAGGGAAGAGTCGTGGGAATGATAGGCGACGGTGTAAACGATGTCCAGGCTTTGAAAGAGGCTGATTGCTCCATTTCGTTTGCATCCGCAAACGAGGTTGCTAGAAACATATCCAGAATAGTGCTTATGGACAATGATTTCAAAACCTTGCCCGATGTGGTGGGCGAGGGAAGACGGGTTATAAGCAATGTGCAAAAGACCTCTTCGCTTTACATAATGAAAAATCTCTTTGTTATGTTTATGACAGTTTTGTTTGCGATAATGGCTTTTGTTGTTCGTCAGGACTTGTATCCTTTTATACCCACAAGAATGTTGCTTATTGAGTTTTTTGTAATTGGAGTGCCGACATTTGCGTTTGCCCTTCAGGCAAATCCCAACCGAGCCAAAGGGAATTTCTTAAGGAATATCATGAAATCATGTGTTCCCGCCGCTATGTCCTTGATAATGGGAGTGGGACTTGTACTTATACTTATGTTTACGGGTGTCATAGATTTCAGCGCAATAGATTCAAACCTGTATGATTACCGCTCTTCTCTTGCGGTTATTACATTCACTTTTTCGGGGTTTGCGGCATTATTTATTATCGCATTGCCTTTGAATAGATATAGATTGATAATAATTTTTTCTATGATAGCTTTGGCGATAACGGGAATGTTTTTGGATCAAATTATTATGGATGGATGGTTCCTGACAATAGAACTTATCACCGACCCAATTCACATCATGTGGATATTTGTTGGAATGGCTGTTTCAATAGTTTGTCATATTGTGTTTAGAAAGTTGATTAATAAGTTTGACGATAAATGGGGGGATAAGCTTCAAAACAGACTCATTCAGATAAAAAACTTTTTTGTTAAAAAACATTAAAAACT